>DASXUF010000178.1 GCA_036504975.1 Candidatus Binatia bacterium
GGTGCCTCCCGGGAAAGTCCCGAAAGACTGCCGACATTGGCATTCCGAATTCAAATCGTTAACACCTTGAAACGTCATGAACACTGTAAAAAACCTAGCGTTTAAACTGAGACTCCTAAAATCTGTCGGACGATACTGACCCTATGGGCAGACCTAACAGGTAGGCGATCCGAGGTTGATTTTTTGGCTGCGGCGCCGTCGTTGCCTTCCCAGACTGTGTCGTTTGACCGCGTTCAGTTGGGTTTCTTCTCTTCCCGCAGATCCACCAAGTGGTGCAATTTACTCTTCGAAGGTCCGCCGGGATCGAGAATCGGTTTGGCTTTGCAATGGGGGCAAAGGGGGCTGAGCTGGAGATCGGAGAGTTGGTCGGTGAGCAGGCCGGACAGCGTGAATATCCGGTTACAGTCGTAGCACTGGAGAACGGCCTGCCATATTTTCTGTGAAGGCACGGCCAAGATTACTGCCAATGATGCCGAATTTTCAAGACAAAATTTCCATCAATGACTCCGCAGCTTCCCTGGCGGCGAAAAAGTCAAAGACTGTGCCCGCGACTAGACAGAATATCCGGACGAGGTCCTGGGAACGTTAGGGACCAAATCGGTAATTGTGAGTCTTTTTAGACAGTCCACGCGGCAACACGGGTTCCATTCCCCGTTGGGACCAGAAGCAGCGGAGCGTCCTTCACAACTCGCCCGCTGATGATAGACTAAGCCCATTGAGCGAGCCGCAAATCAGAATCGGCACGTCCGGATACTCGTACCCCGGCCCGCCGCCGAAGGGGTGGGCCGGGGTGTTCTATCCAACCAAGGGGAAGCGCGTCGACGCGCTCGAATACTATTCGCGCTTCTTCGACACGGTTGAAATCAACTCCTCGTTCTATGGTCCGCCTTCGCCTGCAATGGCGGAAGGCTGGGTGCGGAAGACGCCTGCCGACTTCCAGTTCTCGCTGAAGCTCTGGCAGAAGTTCACGCACGAGAGAAAGGTCGGACAGCCGGGCGCTGCGCCGAACGAGGCTTGGGAGACGGTCACGCAGGCCGACGCGGACCTGTTCCGGTGGGGAATCGAGCCGCTCGCCCGTTCGGGCAAGCGCGGCACGCTGCTGCTCCAATACCCCGCGGGCTTCTATGCCACACCGGAAAGCATGGAGAAGCTCGCCGCTACGCTGCGCACGTTTCAGGAGTATCCGCTCGTGGTCGAGCTGCGGCACCGGAGCTGGAGCGACGCGGCAGGGGAGACGCGGTCGTTGTTGGAGAGTCACCGTGCCGGCCTCGCACTGATCGACGAACCGAAGTTCGAATCGTCGATACGACAGGAACGGAAAGTGGTAGGGGAGACGCTGTACTTCCGCGCGCACGGCCGGAACGCCGAGAAATGGTGGACGCACGGTGAGTCATGGGAGCGTTACGAGTACTGCTACTCGTCGGAGGAGATAAAATCGCTGGCGGAAAGACTGCGAACGGTGTTGAACGCCAGCCCGTACGTGAAGACCGTTAAGATCTACTTCAACAATCACGCGCGGGCCTACGCGGCAGTCAATGCTCTCATGCTGCTCCACGAGCTAGGCCTAAAGGTGAAAAGCGCGCCCAGCGCGGAACTCCTCGCCGCGCACCCCCAACTCGCGCAAATCTTTCCGGCCGCGGCGCAGGGGAGTCTCTCCCTGTGATCTCCCGGCTGATGAATCATCGGAATGACTCAGCTAGAACGTCGCGCGGCCATAACGGAAGCCGAAACTGCTGGGTCGTGACTCAGTTTCAAGCCGCCGCTGACTCCTCGACCGCTTCCGCTATCAGGTAAAAACCTGCATAGATCTCAGGAATGAACCCGAATGTTAATTTGCCCGATTGTCGTATAAATGACAGTTACATGCCTACATTCTGGACCGTTGTGCTTCGCTGTTACAAATGTGACGGAAAATTTACCGTCAGACATCTCTCGTTGGATAGAATTTCGGAGATCTGCCTACTTACTCCGTGCCCGCATTGCAGTATCTCCGCCCACATCGCTCCAAGCCCCAGCTATAGCGAGGAAAGTAGATTACATCATGTCGTTTATTTAAGAGAAGAGACGGAAGCTACTTACCGAAAACTGCAAGTCGGCGATACGTGGCACTTCAACGAGTCCTGTTCTAAATGGCCCGACAGCGGCTATGTAGAATTAGAATTCCTGCCAACGGTAGAAGAAGTCTGCAACGAGTGTAAGACCAGCCAGCTAAAGAACGCTCAGTCATAGCGCGGTTCATTCCTGCATGTGATATAGCTTCAGCCCCATTTTCAGACGGTCAACGTCCACGTCTAATTTTTGTCTTTCAATGGTTCTCATTTTTCAAAATGAGTCGCTACCGATGCGGCAGGTAAATGAAGTGGCGGGGGAGACGCTGTACTTCCGCGCGCACGGCCGGAACGCCGCAAAGTAGTGGACGCACGGCGCGTCGTGGGAACCGTGCGACTCTGCTACTCGTCGGAAGAGATAAAAACGCTGGCGGAAAGACCGCGCACGGCGTTGAGCGCGAGCTCTCACGTGAAGACGGCGCGGTCTTACAAGCCGCCTTTCTTCACAGCACCGCGATGACCTCCACCTGAAACAGCACCTCTCCTCGCAGGTCGGCTTTGACCGCGTGGCGCGCCGGGCGGTTGTGCGCGTCCGGAAACATCTTGAGCCATGCCTTGTTGATCGACTCGCGGTATTTTTCGTCTCTCAGAAACACCGTCATCATGCCGATGTTCTCCGGCGAGCCGCCGGCCAGCTCCATGAATTTTTGCACGTTGCGGAATAGAACTTCGGCCTGCTCGTCCGGGTCCTGCGGCAGCTTCCCGGTTTCGGTATTCTTGCCCGAAATGGCGGAGGAAAAAACCAGGTTGCCGATTTTGGCCCCATTGGGAATCGGGACGCCGTGCGCCAGTCCGGGAATTTCGATGGAGGTTCGTTTTGCCATGATTATTCTCCTTTGGTATGAACTCGCTGCGATGTATATATCCATCAAGCGGACAATTGACAAGGGAAAGCGGATGATGTCTTAATCATTCAGGAGAAAGATTTATGGCTGAAATCGTCGGTTGTCTCGCTATGTCGCACGCGCCGCAGTTGATGCTCAACCCGGAGCAGTGGGGACTGCTCAATACGCGGAGCTGGGATCCGTTGCCGGTCAAGCCGGAGTTGGAAAAGGAAACGATCGAGGTCAAGTGGGCGAAGTGGAATCGCTGCATGGCGGCGATCGACCGGTTGCGCCACAAGTTAGAGTCGCTGGCGCCCGACACGGTCATCGTCGTGGGCGACGATCAGCACGAGAACTTGATCGACGACAACATGCCGCCGTTCACTATTTTTATCGGCAAAGAGGTCGAGGCGAGCACGAGCCTCAGATATCTGAATCAGTCACGAGCGGAAAACCGGGCGCGCTACAGAGTCGACGACGCGCTGGCTCTTGCCGTGCTCGACGGCCTGATGCAGGAGGGATTCGATCCCGCCTATTCGCGCAAGACGCGCTACGACGGCGGCCTCGGCCACGCCTTTGCGCGGGTGCTAAAGTTTTTGACGCCCGACGCCCGCTACGCCATCGTGCCGATTATGGTCAACACGTACTATCCGCCGGCGCCGTCGGCGAAAAGATGCGTTCAGTTCGGCCAGGCCCTGGCCGCGGCGATACGCGCCTTCCCGCAAGCGCGGCGCGCGGTCATCGTCGGCTCGGGCGGGTTGAGCCACACGAAAATCGACGAAGGACTGGACGCGAATGTGATAAAGGCGCTAGAGACCAACGATCAAAGATTTCTTCAGGCGCTGGAGTCGTCGATCCTGATCGAAGGCACTTCCGAGATTCGCAATTGGATCGTGACCGCCGCGGCGGCCGACCGGCCGGGCAAGATGCTCGATTACGCGCCGCTCTATCGGACGACCAACGGCGTCGGCTGCGGGATGGGGTTCGCGACCTGGAGCTGAGTCGTTTCCGATGCGAATGCGACAGATTTTAGAGTGATCGATTCGTTGGAGGTCGCCATGTCGTTGGAAAGAGAACCGCGGGGGAACTTCGTCAAGGCCGGAAAGCTCGGCATCCATTATCACGAGTTCGGCGGCGGTTATCCTCTCATCTGCATTCATGGGGCCGGGCCGGGAGCCTCGGCGTGGAGCAACTTTAGAGGAAGCGTCGGTGTGTTCTCGAAGCACTTCCGGACGATCCTCGTCGATATGCCTCAGTACGGAAAGTCGGACAAGCCGGTGATCGAGGGAAGCCGCCAGGCCTTTCTGGCGAACGCCATGGGCGACTTCATGGATGGCCTGGGGATCAAGAAAGCTCACTTCATCGGCAACTCCATGGGCGGTCAAGCGGCGCTAAAGCTTGCCGTCGATCGGCCGGAGAAAGTGGATCGGCTGGTCATCATAGGCAGCGGCGCGATCAAGGCGGGGAGCATATTTCAGCCGATGCCGTTGGAAGGCATTCGGAACATCGGCAACTACTACAAAGGCGAAGGACCGACACCCGCCAAGATGCGCCAGGTCTTGGAAAGTCTGGTGTATGACCGTTCGTTTGTAACCGACGAGCTGGTCCAGGAACGGTTCGAGGCGAGCAATGATCCCGAGCTGATCGAGATCTTCGGTCGGCGCGCCGCGCCCCCTCAGGATGACCTTTATGCCGACCTGCCGAACATCAAAGCCAAAACATTGATCGTCTGGGGTCAGGACGACAGAGCCGGCGCCTTGGATGTAGGCCTTTTAATGCTGCGACGAATGTCCGATGCCCGCATGCACATCTTCTCCAAGTCCGGCCACTGGGCTCACGTCGAGCATCGGGATGAATTCAATCGCATCGTGCTGCAGTTTTTCTTGGATGGGCGGGACTGAGGAGATCGGAAGCGCGCAATGAATCGTTTGGGACGAACGGCGATGAATCGCGGCGCGCATCGGGTTCCGCTCTCCAAGGAGCAGGAAAACTGGATCCGCCGGGCCTGCGCGCGGATCAACGAGCAAGAGATCGCCGAACTCAACAGAAAAATGGCGAGTATTCCGAGTCCTACGGGTGAAGAGGCGGAGTTGGCCCGTTTCACGACCGAATACATGAACGGAGTTGGAATTGCCGCTTTTTATCAGCCGATCGATGAGACGCAAGGGAACACAGTGGCGCACGTTCGCGGGAGCGATGGAGGCGTTAGTCTTCTGCTCTATGCTCCGATCGATACGGCTTTTTCCGGAAGACCGGAAGAGGATTGTCCCTGGGTCGGAAACGCAGTTCCGCGGGAGATGACGATCGAAGCGCATATCCAGGACGGCGATGTCGTCGGAATGGGGGCCGAGAACCCCAAGGGTTACGCCGCCTGTCTCATTACCGCTGCAAGAGCCGTTCATGAGGCGGGCGTCCCGTTGAGAGGCGACCTGTTAGTGGGCCTCGGAGCTGGAGGGATGCCGACGAACAAGAGGCCCGCGCTGAAGCGATTTAATGCTGGTCAGGGATCGGGTTGCGCTTTCATGTTGGAGCAAGGCGTGAGAGGCGATTTCGCCATCATCGCCAAGCCGGGCTACGCGGTTTCCTGGGAAGAAGTCGGGTTGTGCTGGTTCAAGATTCAGGTGAAAGGCGCGCTCGGCTATACGGGAGTCAGGCACGTGGTGTCGGGCCGAAATCCGATCGTCGATGCCGCTAAGGTCGTTACGGCATTGGAGGAATGGTTTCCCAAATATACGAACCGCAATACGTCCGGATTGGTCGCTCCTCAAGGATCGATCAACGCGATCGAGTCCGGCTGGACCTACAAGCCTGCCTTTATCCCGGCGCGGTGCGACCTTTATGTCGATCTTCGCATCAGCCCGCGCACCGATCCGCTGGAGGCTAAACGCCAATTCGGAGAAGCCTTGACGGAAGTTCGTAAGGCACATCCGGAGGTCGAGTTGGACTGGGACATGATCGTCTCCATTCCGGGAACCGCCACGGACCCGGATAACTGGATCGTGCAATCCTGCATTCGAGCGTGGGAGCACGTGGAAGGGAAAAAGCATACGCCCAGGACCGGGACGAGCGGGGCTACCGACGCGAATATTTTGCGCGGGTGGGGGATTCCGACGGCGCGTCTCGGGATGCCGCGCCTAAAGGACTCTCCCGCCGGAGGGGGCCGCACTTTTTCCATGGAGGTGAGCAACATCGCCGGCATGAAGCAGCTCACGAAGTGCATCGTCTACGCCATTGTCGATACCTGCACGCGCTCGCGAAAGGATGTCGGGTTGCAGGTTTGATTGCAGGTGGGGAGGGTATCTGAGCCGGCCAGAACAGAAGATGGAACCTCGAATCGCAGAGAAAGCCACGGGCAAGGGGGTGGAAAAATCAAAAAAGAGCCCCTGGCCCCGATACGAGGAGGCGGTGTTGGGCTTTCGCAACTACTGGTATCCGGCAATGATGTCGAGGAAGTTGCGACGAAAGCCGGTGTCGGTGGTGATTCTCGGCGAGCGGCTGCTTTTGATTCGACACGGGGGAAGGTGTTACGCCTTGGAGGACCGTTGCGCGCATCGCGGGGTGCCGTTATCGGTGGGCACTTGCGAGTTTCCCGGGACGGCGACGATCAGTTGCCGGTATCATGGGTGGACATACGACATCACCAACGGCGAGTGCGTTGGGGCGGTGACCGATGGGCCGGACTCGCCGATTGTGGGAAAGGTGAAGATCCCGAGCTATACGGTGGAGGAGCGCAAGGGGCTGATCTGGATTTTTCTAGGGGACGATAAGCCGCCGCCGTTAGAGGAGGACGTTCCTGAGGAAATGTTGCGGGAGGAAGCGGTTATCGGAGCGCGGGTCACATTGAGAAAGGGAAACTGGAGGCTTGCGGCGGAGAACGGAATGGATCCGGCTCATGCGACGTATCTTCACCGAGACGCTTGGCTTGCCTTCTTTCGGCGGTTTCCCGCGTGCAAAACCAATATCGTTCCTGAGATCGCCGGCAAGTGGGTTGGTTATACCCAGGGCGCGCCGTTGCTGGAATGCGACTACCCAGGCTTGGGGCGCTATCCGAGGGGCGGCGATTGGCGCCTGCGGAGCTGGTGGCGAAAACCGAGAAGCCGCGCGGCGACAAAAACACAGTTGAGGCTGCCGTGCTTCTTAAGAGTGAATCCATTTCCCGCGCCGGAGATCGTGCACTTCGAGTGGTATGTCCCCGTCGATGAGCGACACCATCGCTATTTCCAGTTTTCGGTCAAGTGGACCACCGGATTAAAAGCGTGGCGCTTTCGTCTGGCTTACTGGCTCTGGTGGAGATGGCTGGCGCACGTCAACTTCAACGGGCAGGACGCCAGGATGGTTCAGCTTATGGATCCGTTTTATGCGGAAGAAGACGGGTGGAATAGGGAGCGGCTGTTCCGGCCCGACGTGGGCCTGACCACGTGGCGCAAATATTGTCACGAGAACGCGCGCGGCGTGCAAAAACATCCGTACGCGCGGCGGTCTTTCAACGGAAGCGCCTCTCTTTCCGATCCGTCGGCTTCGGCGGAAGAGGGACTGGAAACTCCCCGATAAGGGCGGATCGAAATGCTGCAATTGGGTTTGGCCGCTTCTCATGCTCCTTCGATGTTCCGAGGTATAGAACATTGGGCTCGGATCCACAGGGTGCTGACCGACGGGGTTCCTCAGCCTCCCGAGATTGAGAACGAAACTCCGGAAGTTCTCCACGATTACATCGATAGAATCGATAAAGGCTTCGGCGTCTTAAAGAAACAGATCGAAGCACACGAGCCCGACGTTCTCCTGGTCGTCGGCGACGACCAGGGTGAAGTTTTTGCCGAAACTGATATGCCGGCCTTCTGCTTGTTTACTTGCGCGGAAGTGCACGGCACGATCAATATCTCATTGATCAATGAGCCGGAGGATGAAAACCATATTACGCTCCGCTGTCATTCCGAATTGGCTCGCTATCTTTTGAACGAACTCAATCGGAAGGGATTCGAAATCTCTGAACGGCGGGAGCTTAAGCCTCTGGGAAAACCTAAAAGAGGCATCGGCCATGCTTTTACACGACCCGTCGCGAAGGTAACACCCAACCTGGATGTCCCGATTATTCCGTTTCATGTCAACGCCTATTTTCCGCCGATGCCCAGCGCGCGACGATGTTACGATCTCGGCCGCTCTATCGCGCAAGCGCTGAAGGGCCGTCCGGAAAAAGTTGCGATCATGGCGTCGGGGGGACTTTCCCACGACCCTAGAGGGCCGCGCGCGGGATGGATCGATACTCTTCTGGATCGTTGGGTCTTACGGCAGCTGGAATCGGGAAACAGCGAAGCGTTGTGTCACCTCTTCGAGTTCGACTCGGACACATTACGAAGTGGAACCGGAGAAATCAGAAGCTGGATCGTTGTCGCCGGCGCCTGTAGCGAAGCCAAGGCCACCATCGTCGATTACATCCCGGCCCATCACGCGGTTACAGGATTGGGTTTTGCGGTTTTCAACCTTCCTGCATGAAGGCGCGCGAAGGACAGCGAGAAAGGCAAAAAAATTGTGAGTAAATCCCGGGGTCTGAAAACTTCGTCGCCAACACCTGTAAGTACGGGAAAGGCCGGCGTCCGTTATCGGCAGGAAGCTCTCGAAGCTTTCTATGACGGCTTTAAAGCGGCCGGAATAGACTTTGCCGTATTCCTCCCTGACAGCATGCTCGACGGTGTGGAGCAGCTCATCTTAGAGCGGGGCGGGATCGATGCTTATCAGTGCTCCCGCGAGGACGAAGGTGTGGCCATGGCGATGGGCGCCTTCCTGGTCGGCAAGCGACCCGTAGCGCTGATGGAAGGCTCCGGAATCGGTCTATCGGCGCTGATTCTAGCTCGTGGAATCGTCCAAAAAACTCCGACCATGCTGATTGCCGGTCACAACAGTACGCTAGGTGAGCGCTACGATTATCACGGCGCGACCCGACTCGTGGCGGAGCCGGTTCTCCGCGCGCTAGATATTCCATACCATGTTCTTTTCGATCCGCGTGAGATACAGACCGTAATCGTCGAGGCTCAAGCAACCATCGAAGGCCAACGCATTCCCGTTGGAATCCTAGTCCCGAGTCACGTCATCAGAGAGATGGGAGAGAAATGAACCGGATCGAAGTCCTTCGCTACATTGCCACTCTGCGCAATGGGAATCCCATGATCATCAGTCCCGGCCTGGCGAATTACACGATCGCTGAAGCGAAGGACGAACCTCTGACTATCTATAATATGGACATGCCCTACGCTACGCCCATGGCTCTCGGGATGGCGCTCGGTTGGCCGGGGCGTAGAGTTATTTCCGTCGAAGGGGACGGGTCGTTGCTTGCGGGACCGGGAGTATTGACCACAGTGGCGCGCTATCAGCCTCGGAACCTCGTCATCATCGTCTTCGATAATGGCGCCTATCTCACGACCGGTTCCGGAAAAGCCCCCACCGCAACCGCTTTTGGCGCCAACATCGAACAAATGGCGCGCGCCGCGGGTATGAAGAATACCCAGACCGTCCATGATATCGAATCCGCAAAAGGCGCCGTTCGGACTGTGTTCACGGAGCCGGGACCCTGGTTAGTCGTCGCGAAAGTGGATAGGCAAGACCGCCCGGCTGAACGGAGTCGACATTCGTTGCCGATGCACGTCTACGAGGCGGGCATTACATTCCATAGGGTGGCGCTGAGGGAGAGAATGGCTAAATAGCCCTCACCGTCGAGTAGGGAGGAGGCGCACCACATGAACCCATACAGGAACAGGCGTGTTTCCTCCTCCCTCTCTAAAATTCCGTACGGCGGGTTTTCCCCAGTACGGCTTCAAACTGGAATTCAACCACGACCTTCATCCAC
>DASXUF010000179.1 GCA_036504975.1 Candidatus Binatia bacterium
AGATTCTTCCAGCTCGCGGCCATTTTTTTGGCGTCCTCCATCACATCCGCCGGAACGTTGCGGAACGGAGGGCGGAGTGGTCCGGGAGCGCAATAGCCCGCTTCATTCATGGCAAGTTTGGCAGAATTTTCCCTCCAATGAAGGTCACCGCCGCTGCGTGTTCTACCGGCTGCCTCCATGTCCAGGCAGATTTGCTTCGCGGTTTCCCAATCGCCGGCCCGGCAGGCGTCGCGGAGGTGCAGCACCGGCCATGGCCCGAGCCAGGCGTTGATCGACCAGCAGCCGGCCGCGCCCATCATGGCGAACGGATAGCTCTGCGTCTGGTTACACAGTACGCTGATTTTCCCCTTCACGATGTTCATGAGCTGGATGAATTGCAGCGGCGTGCGATGGCTGTCTTTCATCGCGACGATGTTGGAGCGCGTGACCAATTTTTCGAACGCGGCGACTGGAAGTGTCACGTGATGCAGCGGCGGATTGTGATAAATCACGATGCCGAGGTTGGGAAAGGCCTCGGCGATGTCGAGGTAAAATTGCACCGCGTTGTCCACAGTCGAGGGAAAGTAGAACGGCACGCCGCAGAGCACGCCGTCGGCGCCGGCCGCGGCGGCGAATTTCATTTTCTGCAGTGTCTCCCGCGTATTCAAGCTGGTGCAGCCGATGATCACGGGCACGCGCTTCCGCGCGGCGGCGATCGTCGCCTCGGCGAGCTTTTTCTGTTCTTCCCAGAGAAGCGTGTGGCATTCGCCGAAGCTGCCCATCGTCGCGATTACGTCCACGCCGTCGCGAATGATCGCGTCCACCGCACGTTCGAGTTCCGGCGTATTCACCGTATCGGTCGCGGTCGTAGACGCGCCGTCCGGTGTCGTGAACGCCGGCATCATCGTCATCACGCCCTTCATGTCCTGTGCTCGCAGCATAAGTTATCCCTCCTTGTTCATGTAGGGGCGGGTTTTAAACCCGCCCCTACTATCTATCAATTCACGGCCGCGGCGCAAACGGGTCGGCGTCTTTGGTCGTGGCGAGACGAAAAAGCATGACCAAGACTCCAATCGTGATGAAACTGTCGGCGACGTTGAACGCCGGCCAGTGATAGCCGGACCAGTAAAAATCGAGGAAGTCGATCACCTCGCCGTAAATCAGCCGGTCGATCAGATTCCCCGCGGCGCCGCCGAGAATGAAGGCGAGCGCGATGGTAAGCGTTTTTTCGTTCTCCGAAAGACGCCGCAGCATGACGAGGATAAAGCCGATGGCCGCAAGAGAAAATGCGATGAGAAAGGTGAGGCGGAAAAATTCATGGCTGTCGGCCAATATGCCGAAGGCGGCGCCGGTGTTCCGGATGTAGGTGAGGCTAAAGAGATTCTTGATCACCGGAATGGAATGATGCAGAGGCATCGTCCGATCGACGATAATCTTGGTTGCTTGATCGAGCAGAACGATAGCGATCAACACCTTGACAACCAACTTGGTTTTAGAGCTCAAGTCGCCGCTCCCATCAACACGCGGGCGCAACGGGCGCAGACCGTCGGGTGGTCGGGGTTCTTTCCGACGTCTTCGGAATATTTCCAGCAGCGCTCGCACTTTCGTCCACTGGCTTTGGCAACCTCGATGCTGCAGTCGAGAAGTTGGCTTTTATAGAGCAACCTGCCGTCGATGGTCTGGATATCGCCGGCGCGTTGCATTGCGGTCGAAACAGAACCGTCCGGGCCCTCGCGCAGCGCATCGACCTGGGAGACGATCAGAATATCGGCGGCTCGTTGCCGATCGTGTTGAAGCAGCTCCGCGAGAGCGGGAAAAGGGGCGCCGTTCGCCACATGAAAAGTAACCTTGGCATCGAGAGAATGGCCGATGATGCTCCTGCTCCTCGCTTCTTCGAGCGCCTTCAACACTTCGCTTCGCTCTTTGAAAATCTGCTCCCAGCGCTGGCCGAGCGCTTCGTCCAAAAGCCGTTTTTCCGGCGTCGGCATGCGCGACATGAAAACGGTTTCGGCCGATCCCCTGCGCTTCGGCATGTGCTCCCAAATCTCCGCCGCAGTGAAAGAAAGAACCGGGGCCATGAGATGGACCAGAGAATCCAGGATCCGATAGAGCGTTGTTTGCGCCGACCTTCTTTCGGTTGACGCCGCCGCCTCGCAGTAGAGACGGTCCTTGACGATATCCAGGTATAGCGCGGAGAGATCGACGCTGCAGAAGTTGTTGAGTGCGTGATAGACGGCGTGAAACTCGAAATCCTCGTAGGCCGCTAAACACCGGGTCAGGAGCGTCTGCATGCGGTGAAGAGTCCAGCGGTCCAACTCGTCGAGCTTTTCCGGATCGGGCGCATCTTTATCGGGATCGAAGTCGTAGAGATTGCCGATGAGGAACCGGGCGGTGTTGCGCAGCTTGCGATAGGCCTCCACCAAGCGGTTCAGTATCTCGTCGGAGATCCTGACGTCTTCCCGATAATCTTCCGCCGCTACCCATAACCGGATGATCTCGGCGCCGTGCTTTTTCATGATTTCCTGCGGCGCGACGACGTTGCCGAGCGACTTGGACATCTTCCGGCCCTTGCCGTCGAGCGTAAAGCCGTGCGTGAGCACGCTCGCGTACGGCGCCCGCCTGCGGGTCGCGACCGAGGTCAGGAGCGCAGTGTGAAACCAGCCGCGGTGCTGATCGCTGCCTTCAAGGTACAAATCGGCCCGCCCGCCCAGGCGAGGATCGGTTTCAACAACGGCGGCATGGCTGACGCCGGAGTCGAACCAAACGTCGAGAATGTCTTCTTCCTTGGAGAAATCGCCGCCGCCGCATCCGGCGCAGTGAAGCCCTGGCGGGGCCAGCTCCGCCGCTGAACGGATGAACCATGCGTCCGAGCCTTCCTTCTCGAAGATTGAAGCGACGTGGTCGCAGATCTCCCGGCTCACGATCGCCTGGCGACACTTATTGCAGTAGAAAACCGGAATCGGCACGCCCCATACGCGCTGCCGCGAGATGCACCAGTCGGGCCTGCTCTCCAACATGCCGCGGATACGGTCGCGGCCCCAGGGCGGAATCCATTCGACCTGATCGATCGCTTCCAGGGCGCGGCGGCGGAGATCGTTCTTCTCCATCGAGACGAACCACTGCTCGGTGGCGCGAAAGATCACCGGCTTTTTGCAGCGCCAGCAGTGCGGATAGCTGTGCGTGAGCTTCTCTTCTTTGAGCAGCGCGCGAGTCTCCGTCAACTTTTGCAGAATCCTCGCATCGGCTTTAAACACTGACTCGCCCGCGAGATCTCCTGCCTCGGCGGTGAATCTTCCCTCGGCATCCACCGGCGCGAGAACTTCGAGCCCATAGCGTTGGCCGACTTCGTAGTCCTCGTATCCGTGGCCCGGCGCGATGTGCACCGCGCCGGTGCCCTGATCGTGCGTGACAAATTCTCCCAGGATCACTTTGACGTCGCGGTCGAGCCACGGGTGGCGGCAGACGATCCCTTCCAGCTCGGCGCCGCGCCATGCGCCGGGAGTGACCTCGAACTCGCCCGGCTTGAACCCCCCCGCCTTCATGACGCTCTCAATCAGCTCCTGATCGAGAATCAATTCGCCCGCCGGAGTTTTAACATGGCGGTACATGAAATCTGGATGGACGGCGATCGCCTGGTTCGCCGGCAAGGTCCAGGGGGTCGTGGTCCAGATGACGAAAAAAGTCCCGGACGGATCGGGAGAAAATTTTCCTTGAGGATTTTTCACCGCGAACTTCACGTAGATCGACGCCGAAGTGTGCTCTTCGTACTCGACCTCGGCTTCGGCCAGCGCCGTGACGCAGGACGCGCACCAGTAGACCGGCTTTTTCTGCCGGTAGAGCGCGCCCGCGGCGATGAACTTTCCCAGCTCGCGGATCTCGACCGCCTCATATTGAGGGTCCAAAGTTCGATAAGGATTTTCCCAGTCGCCCAAAACTCCGAGCCGTTTGAATTCATCGCGCTGGATCGAGATGTATTTCTCCGCGTATTCCCTGCACAGGCGGCGCACCTCGGCCTTGCTCAGCGCGGCTTTCTTCTGCCGGCCGATATTTTTTTCCACCTGGAGCTCGATCGGCAGCCCGTGGCAATCCCAGCCCGGCACATAAGGCGCGAAATGCCCCGTCATGCTCTTCGACTTGATGATGACGTCTTTCAAGATTTTATTGAGCGCGTGGCCGATGTGGATGTTGCCGTTGGCGTACGGCGGCCCGTCGTGGAGAATATATTTTTTCTTCCCGCCGTTGGCCTCGAGTATTTTGAAATAGATTTTCTCTCGCTCCCATTTTTTCACCTGCTTGGGCTCGTTCTGCGGCAGGTTGGCGCGCATGGGAAAGCCGGTTTTCGGCAAGTTCAGAGTGTCTTTGTAATCCATGATCAACGATAGAGCGCGGAAATTAACGGGGCCGGGACGAGGGATTATTTGTGGTGGTTGTTCAGCCCCCGCACCATGCGAAAAGCGAAGTTGTCGGCCTTGCTTTCGGCATCCGCCCAGAAGATGTAATGGCCGATTTCATGATAAACTGTGTTGATCCACTTGCGCTCGGACTTGTATTTTCTTCCCCGCTTCCAGTTTTCCGGATGGACCAAAAAGATCTGGCCGTTCTCGTAAGTCTTGCCGGCGGTCTTGCCCCAGTCGATGTATTCATACCATTCGACCCTGGGGAGCTTCAGATGGTAATAACGGCACAGCACGGAGACGGCCTTTTTGAAGTCCGACGGCCGGTATTCGCGAAAATAGCTGGTTAGATATCGGTCCACCAAACGACGCTGCTTTAGCGGCGGTAGTATCATCCGCATTGCGACTATCCTCATCCATTGGAACGCCATTTTTTTAGCATAAAAAGTCCACAAAAACAGCCGCCCGGCCGGGGAAGTCGGCCGTCAAC
>DASXUF010000180.1 GCA_036504975.1 Candidatus Binatia bacterium
GCGGATCGGATCGTGAAGGAGAATCTCAAGATCCACCGCTACAGCTCGACGCCGCTCGAGCCGATCGCCTGCATCGCTTCGTTCGACGCGGCCAGCAGAAAATTGAACCTCTGGATCAACGCGCAAGTCCCCGACGTCATCTATGACGCGCTTAGGCAGGCATTCGGACTGGAGGACGTGCGGGTCATCATTCCCGACATCGGCGGCGGCTTCGGCCAGAAGATCCATCTCATTCGCAATTACGCGGTGATCACCAGCCTGCTCGCGATCAAGAGCCGCTTTCCGGTCAAATGGATCGAAGACCGGACCGAGCACATGATGGCGGCGGGCCATTCCTGCGGACAGGAGTTCAACGTCGAAGTCGCAGTCAAAAACGACGGAACCGTTTTGGGGCTCAAGTTCATAGAAACCGACGACGTGGGCGGCTCGGTCGGCACGCTGACGATCCATTTCACCAACAAGCTCAACAATCTCTCCAACGTTTACACAGTCAAAAACATCTCCATGGAAGGCCGCTCCGTGGTGACCAACAAGTGCCCGGTGATTCCGAACCGCGGCATCGGCAAACCCGGCATGTGCTTTATTTGGGAGCGGATCATGGACCGGATCGCGGAGGAGTTGAACTTGAGCCCGATCGCCGTCCGCGCGATGAACCTCATCCCGCCGGACGCGATGCCCTACGAAACTCCCAGCGGAAACGTTTACGACAGCGGCGATTATCCCGCGCTGCTCAAAAAGGCGCTGGAAACGATCGGCTACGACAAGCTCAGAGAAGAACAGAAGCGCGGACGCGAAAAAAACCGCCTGCTCGGCATCGGCGTCGTGATCGGCGTCGAGCCGGGCGGGCGCAACGCCGCGCGCGACATGGCGATCTTTCCCGAGATGAAGGAAAGCCCCGGCGCGGGCGGCGTGAATGGCGCGACTATCAAGCTCGAAAAAAACGGCACGGTCGCGCTCTTCCTAGGCTCGCCCAATTCCGGCCAGGCGCACGAGACCACCGCCGCGCAGGTGGTCGCGGCGATTTTAAGAATTTCGCCGGCTCACATCAGCGTCACCTCTCCTTTCGACAGCGATCTCTCCCCGTGGGGCGTCGGCGCGGCCAACAGCGGCAACAACTTTCACCTCTACGATATCGGCGCGGTCCATGGCGCGGCGCTGAAACTGAAGGAGAAGATCTTCGCGCTGGCGGCGCACGTCTTGGACGCGCGCCCGGAAGAACTCACGATCGACGACGGCGTCGTGCATGCGCCCGGATCGCCGATCAACAAAGTGACCTTTGCCGAGCTGGGCTGGATCGCTTACGGCAATCAATCGTTTCATCCGCCGGGGTTTGAAGGCGGACTGCGAACCACATTCTATTATACCTTTCCCCACGCCGAGCCGCACCTCGTGCCCGGCCGCGACCGCAAGGTCCGTGCTCAGTTCACGTTTTCCGCCGCCGCCCACGCCGCCGTCGTCGATGTGGACAGAGAGACCGGCAAAGTTCACGTCTTGCGTTACGTCATCGTCGGCGACAACGGCACCGTGATCAACCGCGACGTGGTGAACGGGCAGATCTACGGCTCGGCGGCGCATGGGATCTCCGTCGCTCTCGGCGAGGGGTTTATCTACAACTCGGACGGCCAGCTTCTCACGCTTACGCTGACCGACTACGGCAAGTCATCGACGCTGGAGACTCCCAACGTCGAGATCCTGCACCATCCCGTGCCGTCGCCGTTCACGACGTTGGGACAGAAAGCGGCCGGCGAGGGCGCGGCGATCCCCTCCCCTGCCGCGATCGCGAGCGCGGTGGAAGACGCGCTGAAGCCGCTGGGCGTTAAGGTAAGAGATCTTCCGCTCTCGCCGGAGCGAGTCTGGAATCTGATCCAGGAGAAATCGCAGCGATGATTCCGGCTGAGTTCGAATATTTCGTTCCCGCTACGTTCAAAGAAGCGCTCGATTTGCTTTCGACTTACAAAGACGATGCTAAGATCCTCGCCGGCGGACAGAGTCTCGTGCCCTTGATGAAGCTCCGTCTCGCCAGGCCAAGGTACGTGATCGATATCGGCCGAATCGCCGATATGAATGACATTCGCCTTGAAGATGAAAGCATTCGCATCGGCGCGCTTGCGACGCACGCCCAGGTCGAACATTCGGAGCTGGTACAAAAAGACTCTCCTCTTCTTTCACAAGCGGCTGCGACGATCGGCGACGTGCAGGTGCGAAATCAGGGAACGATCGGAGGAAGCTTGGCTCACGCCGATCCGACGGCCGATCTTCCCGCGGTGATTCTAGCGCTCGAAGCCGAATTGAAAGCCGTCGGACCAGGCGGCGAGAGATGGATCAAGGCGGAAGATTTCTTCGTCGGCTTTTTCACCAGTAGCCTGGAGCCGGATGAAATTCTGACCGAGATCAAAATTCCGGTATCGCAGGGAAGCAAAACCGCTTATCTCAAGGCGGCGCAAAGGGCGTCCGGGTTTGCCGTGGTCGGCGTGGCCGTGCGCCTGAAGATTAGTAAGAATGAACTCTGCGATGAGATCGCAATCGGGCTCACCGGCGTGAGCGACAAAGCCTTTCGCGCCCGCGCTGCGGAGGTGGTTCTAGGCGGGAAAAAGCTTGAGGAACCGCTGCTTGAGCAAGCCGCAGCTAAAGTGACGGACGGAGTCGATCCGCTCGAAGATATCAACGGCTCAAAAGAATATCGCTCCCACCTCGCCAGAGTGTACACGGTGCGCGCGATTCGTGCGGCGCTAGCCTTGTAGAAGGATCCAAAAGTGTGTCACCCTGAGCGAAGCGAAGGGTCTCGATCGAGATTCTTCGGCTTCGCCTCAGAATGACACCTGGATTTGACGGCTAATTTGCCGCTTTCCCCAGTGTGACCGAAAATCCCGGCTTCTGAACATTAACGTAGTTCAAGTCGTTCCGCTTCGAGATCTCCCGCACCAGCATGGCCAGCGGATGTGTTGCGTCGAGATATTCGTTCGGCGAGCCGGTGGAAAGCAGCGCCTTGACCGCGTCCTCGCCGGCGTAAACCCGTAGGATCAACTCTTCGTCCGAGACACCCCGTCCGCCGAATCTCCGGCGCACTTCCTGAAGCGACGGGTCGGGCGGCGTCCAATTTTTCCACTTCTTGGCCCGCGGCCGGCTCAAGATTTTATCTTTTACTTCAGGATCCATCAGTTCCGCGCCTTCTTTACCCCAGATGCCGAACGCATACTGGATCACCTGATCCGTGACTTCTTTATAGCGCTCGCCGACGATCACGTTGATCGCCGCCTGCGAACCTACGAACTGCGACAGCGGCGTGACCATGATCGGATAGCCGAACTCGGCGCGGACGCGCGCCGCTTCCTCAAGCGTTGCGTCAAGTTTGTCTTCCATGCCGACGATCTTGAGCTGGTGACGCAGGTTGGAGATCATCCCACCGGGGACCTGGTGATAGTATTGCGAGTGATCGTAGTCGAGCGGCCTGCCGATCGGCAGCCCCTCTCTTTTCGCTACGAAATTAAAATGCTCGGCAACGGGCGCTACCGCCGCTTCGTTCACGGCCGGATCGTATCCCAACGCGCGCAAGTTTCTCGCGACGTTTACGACCGACGGCTGCGACGATCCGTTTGCCAGCGGCGGGATCGCCGTATGCAGCGTGTTCACGCCGAGCTTGGCCGCTTCGAGATAGCAGAGCGGCGCCAGGCTGTTGTTGCAGTGCGCGTGGAACTCCAGCGGTACATCGCCGATATTCTGCTGGATTATTGGGATGAGAGCGCGCGCGCGCTCAGGCGTGAGCATGCCGCCCACGTCTTTGAAGCAGATGCGGTAGGGCCGGATGGCCGCCGCCTCGCGCGCCTTCCGCGCGTAGTATTCGTCCGTGTGGCGCGGCGACACCGAGTAAATCAAATTGACGACGGTCTCCATGCCCAACTTGCGCAGGCCCTCCACCTCCTCCCTGAAGCTCGTGTAGTCGTTCCAGCAGTTCGAAGTGCGCGTGAGCGTAAGGCCATAGGATACGACGCGCTCGACCATGAGGCGTAAGATGCAGCTAGGAATTTTTTCGAAGCCGCCGTGCAGGCCGCCGTGATATCTGAGCCGCGTCCTGGTGAAGCGCTTCGAGCCCTCGCGGAGCCAATCCCAGGCGTTCTCCTTGCGCTCCTTGGCGTACTTCTTGAACATCATCGAGAGAAAAAACTCCATCGACTCGAAGCCGCACCGGTCCATTTGCTCGGCGATCGCGAGCATCGCCTCGGTTTTCATCCCGAGAGCCCAGAGGCTCTGCTGCCCGTCGCGGAGCGTCGTATCGACGAAACGGATCTCGTTCATGCCACTTCCTCCGATACAAGACCGTGATCGCGAAGGCAAGACCGCGGCCGCTTGAACGATTCACGACTGAATGCTATCAAACGCTAATGAAAGTCGAGCAACTCAAGTCGAAGCAAATAAAATTTCTACCGATTGCTTTCGTTCTTCTCTTGCTTTCGAGCCCATCGTCTTACGCCCAGCTAGGCCCCAAAGACGGAGCCGGGATGCCGCCGACGGACCTCGAAAGGATCAAGATCGGGGAGAGGGCTCCCGACTTCACGCTGGAGAACGCGGACGGCAAGAAGGTCAGTCTCGGTAGCTATCGCGGGAAGAAGCATGTCGTTTTGGTCTTTTACCGCGGCTACTGGTGAACCTATTGCACGCTTCAGCTCGGGAAGCTGAAAACACTTCTCACTCCCAAAGAGCACCAGCGCGTCGAGATTCTGGCCGTCAGTCCCGACACCCACGCCGAGTCCAAGCAGTTCCTCAAGAAGCTGAAGCCGTTTCCCGGCGAATTCGATTTTCCCATGCTGGAGGACAAAGACCACAAGGTGATCGACCGCTACGGCTTATTGAATCCCGAGATCAAGGGCATGCCGCATCCGGCGACTTACGTGATCGACACAGAAGGCGTCGTGCGCTGGAAGTTCGTCGAGACGGACTATACGAAACGGCCCACCAACGAGCAGATCTTAGAAGCCGTGCGGAAGATTTCGTAAGCCCGGAATTTTTTTCAGCAGCTCGAAGGTTCGCGTCCGAAGCCTAGCTGATCCGCCCGCCGCGAGCGCCGGCAAGTCCTCGACCCGATCCACGTCGAACCAGACGGGCAAAAGAACCGGCTCGATTCCAATCCGAGAGAGTTTCCGCCGCGTGGCCTCGAAGACCCGTTCGCTACCCCAGGCCATATCCGAAAAAATCTCCGGCACAAGACGGCTGAGGCCGATCAAATAGTAGCCGCCGTCCCGGCTCGGACCCAAAACGACCCGCGCCGATTCAGCCAGCGCGCGAAAGGCGTCGCTCAGAAAACTCGACGGAAACACCGGCAAGTCGCTGCCGATCACGACGATGCGTTCATAACCTCGCTCGAACAAGTCCTCGAAGATCGAGCGCATCCGGTCGCCGAGATCCGCGCCCTGCTGGGGAAAACAGATGAAACCCGGCGGCGCGATCTCGTCGAACAGACGCGCCGCCGACGGCGGCGAAAAGACGACATAGCGATCGGCGGTTTCGAACGCGGCGAAATTTTCCAGCAGATCAAGCAAGAGGCAGCGGTAAAGCTCCGCGGCCTCGTCCAACGTGAGCGGCGGAACCAGCCGGGTCTTGACCTCGCCGGCGACCGGAGCTTTGGCCATGACGACCAGCGCGTTACCGGACCTCGGCATAAAAGCGCTTCAAGCGAAAAGGCGAAACGCCGATCAGGAAAAGAAACTTGAGGGCCCACATTTTCACAATCGTGCGGCCGATCCCGTCCTTTTGCCAGCGCCTTGCGGAGGTCGCCACCCGGCTCCTGAGACACGCCACCTTCCCCATTTTCTTCAAAGCGCGGCAGAAGGCGACATCCTCGAGGATGGGAATTTCCGGAAAGCCGCTGATAGTTTGGAAAATCTCGCGGCGAACGAAGATCGCCTGATCGCCGGTGGCGACCTTGGTCACGCGGGAGCGGAGGCTGATCAAAAAACCGATCAACCGGAAGATGGTTCGGTCATCGTCCAACTTCAAGTCGAAGCGTCCCCCGACGTGGCGCGGATCATTCAGGGCCGACTGGACGTCTTCGATTGCAGAAGACGGTAGCCGGGTATCGGCGTGAAGAAAAAGGAGCGCGTCTCCCGCGGCCGCCGCGGCGCCGGCGTTCATCTGGCGGGCCCGCCCGCGCGACGAAGCGATCACCATGACCTGCATTTGCCGCGCAATTTCGGCGGTGCGGTCGCGGCTGCCCCCGTCCACGACGATCACTTCCGCCGGGAACGATCTAAGGTCCTCCAGCGTGGAAGCAATCGTATTTTCCTCGTCGAGGGCCGGGACGATGATCGAGACGCGCATGGTTTTAGCTTCGTCTCCCGCCGGGTTTCCTCAGGTGAAGAACCAGGCGGGGCAGCATCGAAAGAAAAAACATCAGACCCAGCGCCGCGCTGATCTGAAGCAGCGGCCAGTCGCCGCCGAGAACCGCTTCCCTGCCCGCGTAGCCGATCAGGCTGTAAGCGGCGGCGCCTGGGATCATGCAAAAAAAGGATGCGACGACATAATGCGAAAACTTGACCCGCGTCAAACCGTAGCCGTAATTCAAAACGTTGAAGGGAAAGAGCGGCACGAGCCGCGTGAAGGCCACGAAGCGCCAGCCTTCTTCTTCCACGCCGTCCTTGAGACGCTTGACGATGCCGCCGGCTTTTCTCTCCGCCCATTCTCCCACGAGATGGCGCGATATTTGAAAAGCGAGGGTCGCGCCGGCCGTTGCCGACACAACGCTATAGATCGTTCCCCACACCGGCCCGAAGAGCGCTCCTCCGGCAATCGTGATCGGCGCGCCCGGAATGAAAAGTGCCGGCGCGATCAGAAAAACGAGCATGTAGACAAGCGGCGCCCATGGGCCCACGGACCGAATCCAATCGACCAGGGGAGCGGCGCCGAAGCGCTCGCGCAGGACAAAGGCGGCAGCGATGAAAACAAGAAGAGCAAGGCCGAGGACCATCCTTCTCGGCCCCATTTCCCTGAAGCTCGTTTCGGCGGAGGTCATCGCTTCACTGGGAAAGCAGCGCGCCGCCGCAACTGCTGCCGGCGCCGGCGGTGCAGGCATAACAGTGGTCGCCGACAAGAATCGGTCGGTTCTCCAGCCCGTCCGGGGACAACGCGGATATTTTTATTGCCTCGCCGTCTTCGTCCATCATCGGCAGATTGAGCATCTGATTGAAATCGCAATCGTACACCAGACCGTCCCACCCCACGCTGATAAGCTCACGGCACATCACTTTGTCCAGCGTGGCGGGGTTGAAAGCCGACTCCAGCAGCTCCACATAGCGATCGTACTCGCCGCGCAGCTTGAGAAACTTCTCGAAGCGCGTGATCGGCATATTCGCCAGGCAGTAAAGCCGGTTGAAGACGATACCGTACTTCTCTTTGAGATTTTTCTTGTAGTCCTCCTCCAATCGCTCTTGCGGCGGCGGCAGGTAGGCTCCCAGGGGATTATAAACCAGGTGAAGCTCCAGACCGGTCGCGGGATCGCCGTATCCCAGCTCGTTGAAGCGATGGAGCGCTCGGATGCTCAAATCGAAGACGCCCTCTCCCCTCTGCCGGTCCACGTTATCTTCGGTGTAGCAAGGCAGCGAGCAGATAAGCTCGACTTTGTTGGCGCGAAAAAATTCCGGCAGATAATCCTTCCGCGGCTCGAAGATCACCGTGAGATTGCAGCGGTCCATGACGCGGCGGCCGAGGCCGGCGCTCGACTCCACGAGGCGGTCGAAATTCGGGTTCAGCTCCGGCGCGCCGCCGGTGATATCGACCGTCGGAATCTTCGCAGCGGACAAAAACTTTAGAACGGCCCCGACGGTCTCGCGCGTCATCATCTCCTTGCGCCCGGGCCCCGCCTCCACGTGGCAGTGGGTGCAAGCCTGATTGCAATATTTGCCCATGTTGACTTGCAGGACTTCGATCGCGCGCTTGCGCAAGGTCTGTCCGGTTGGCCGAAGTTTGGCGGAGAATGGAGTCATACGGTTGCCACGTAAAAGACTCTAACACAGAAATAATTTGAGAACAGCGCGGAAAAAAAGAGGCCCCCGCACGAGCGGAGGCCTCTTCGAACGTCGGCGGAAAATCCGGCGGGTCAGACCTCGATCTCCTTCGAGGTCATCGTATAGCGGAAGGACTCGGGCTCGAGACTGTCTTTTCGCCCCCCTGCCGTCTCGCCCTGCGGATACATCAGGAACGGCAGCGGCTTCGCCGAGGAGTTCGGCAGCTTGAGGTCGTGCGCGTAGTTGAAGGCGAGCCAATTCATTTCCCAGGCGCCGAAGAGCTTTGCGCGCGCTTTCTTGACCAGCGGGTCCTGAAGGCTGAGACCCTCGGGTCTCTCTTCCAGCACGACCTTGCGCACATCGGCGGGATCGACCGGAACCCAGCCGTAACCGGTGAGAAAAACTTCCGCCCGGCAGTGCTGCGCCTTGGTGATGTCGCCCGCTTTGCCCAGGCTCTTGAAGTCCGCCGAAGTCGCACAACGGACGCCGTAGACATCCCGCGCCGGAATGCCGGAGGCGCGCGCCAGACCGACGTAGAGCGCGTTCAGGTCCGCGCATTTGCCGCCGAGGTTGCGCGACTCAAGCATCGCCCTGATATCGCCGAGCCCGCATCCTTTGACCTTGGGATCGCGAAAGGTGTTGTCGACGATCCACTCGTAGATCGCCCTGGCCTTGTCGATGTCGCGCTTGGCGCCGAGCGTGATCACGCGCGCGTTGTCCGCGACGATACCGTCGGTCGGGATGAGCGCCGTGGGTTGGAGATAGAGCTTGAGCACTTCTTTGTCTTCCTTGACGGCGTTGCTCGGCTTCTTAAAGTCGATTCGCCGGTCCCGCGTCGCGAAGCGGCTCGTCAGCTCGATCGTGGGGGATTTTTCCGAGCCCGACCATTCGGCGTATACCATCCCGGCGTCGTACTTTGCGTCGCGAAGATTTCCCATGCCGGCGGCGTTGCCGCTCCACGTGTCGCCCAATCTTTTAAAATAGTCGGTGTCGGTCAGGAGCGGAACCGGCAACCATATCTTCGCCGCGCCCTGCGGATCCAGGACCTCCACCTTGGTGCTCACCTCGAACGTGCGCCACTTGGGAGCCGCCTCGTTCGCCGCCTCCACGCGCGGCGGCGCAGGCAGGCGGCCGGCCACGAAAAGCCCGCCGGAAACAGCGAGGGTCCCCTTCAAGAATGTTCGTCGATTCATATTCTCCTCCTCATGTTTCGGGGTTAAAGATTTGTAAGGCCACTGCTATCACATTGCGTCGTGTTGTCAAATGCCTCCGCGGCGCGAAGTTAATATGTTTCTAGCGCCGGGCGGGCGGTCAGCCGTCGGCCACGCAGCGAAACTTCGCGAAGACATACGGGTAATGGGCCTGATACCAATTGCGAAAACTTTTCCGCAGAAGTTGCGACGCCGTCGCCCACGACGCCCCTTTGAGCACGAAGTGCTTGCCGTCGAAGAAATCGGCGGAGTATTGCGGATAAGATTCAAGCGGGACAAATCCGGGAAACGGCGCGAACGGCGTCTCGGTCCACTCCCAGCCGTTGCCGACCAGCTCGTGCACGCCCCAGGCGCTTACCCCTTTCGGGTTCGATCCCACCGGCGCCGGCGACCAATGAGCAAAGTTAAATTGCCGCTCTCGGACGACGGCGCGTTCTCGCCCCAAGGAAAAGACGCTTCGCCGCCGTCCGGCTTGCCGAAAGCCGCGCGATTGTATTCGGCCTCCGTCGGCAAACGCTTCTCCTTCCAGCGCGCGTAGGCGCGCGCCGCGGCCAGGCTCACATAGACGGGCCAGGCGGAAACGGACTCCAACGGGAGCAGATCGAAGAGGCCCCGGTAAAACCACGCGCCGTCGATTTCGCGCCAGAAGTTTGGATGCCGCAATTTTTCTTTGGACTTCCACGCCCAATCTTCCTTCGACCAATGGCGCGGGTCCTCATGCGCGCCGCTTTCCACGAAGTCGAAAAATTGGCCGTTGGTGACCGGAGTCGAATCCATCGTGAAGGAGCCAACTTCTACGGTCTGCTCCTGGAACTCGTTGTCCCAACCGAATTCGACGCGCGCCGAAGGAGCGCCAAGCGTCGCCCGCCCGGACGGGACCTTGATCTCCTCCGCCTTCTCTCCGCCTCGGAACGAATAAGCCAGCTCTTCCGGCCGGGCTTTGAGCTCAAGCGGCAACTCCTGCGCCATGTATAGTTGGGTCTCTTGATGCATCATCTCGTGCTCAAGGACGATGGAAAAAAGCCGGCTATTTGGGCGTGCGCCGTTCTTTCCGTTCGCGGACCCCGCATCGGCCAGCGTCTCCAGCACGGCGCCGCGCACGCTGTCGCGGTAGGCGAGAATATCGGCGAGATCGGGCCAATCCTCCGGCACGTCCGGATGAGGATGGCAATTGCCGGTATCGATATCAGGATCGATGCCGCGGCAAAAAATCTCATCGAAGTACGGGTTGAACGAGAGGCGATTTAATGAGCCGCAGATTTGGTTCCAGGCGAAGGCCGGCAGATGTCCGGCGTAAAAAATAAACGGATGGCGCCAGACGATCGGTTGCGCGATTAAAGCCTCAGGCTTGAGGAGTGCGAATAGATCGTCGGTCCGCTTCCAGGCCGACTGCAATCTAGATAGAAAGACCAGGGATCGATCCGCCGGGCGGCGGATTCATAATTAAATGTCGCGACGAGCCCGACGGGTCGATCCAGCCGGGCTTTTTTATGGTGAAATTGTTCCGTCAGATGAGACTACGCTCATACTTGATCGCGCTGGTTGTCGCGGCCCTTTTGCCGCCGCTAATTTTCGCATCCGTGATGATCGTCGTTTACGAGCGGGCACAACACTCCAAACTGGAACGTAGTCTCGTCGACGCCGCCCGCGCGCTTTCCTCGGCGGTAGACCGCGAGCTTGAAGCCTCCATTCGCTCGCTGCAAGTGCTGGCGACATCGGAGGAGCTCGAGTTGGCAAATCTCAAACAATTTTGCGACGAGGCCGCGAAAGTAGTAAAAACTCAGCGCTATTGGGACTCCATCGCGCTCTCCGACGAATCCGGACGCCAGCTTCTGAGTCTCCGGAGGCCATTCGGTTCCCGTTCGCCCGGGTCTCCCAACGACCCCGAGCATTTAAGAGTGGTCTCGACCGGCCGGCCGGCGATTTCTAATTTGTACACCGGCCGGATCACGCAAGAGCCTTTGATCGCCGTAACCGTGCCCGTGTTTCGAAACGGGAAGGTCAAGTACCTGCTGGCCGCCTCAATCTTTCCGCGCTCGCTGTTGCAGCTTGTACACGAGCAGGTCATGCCGGCCGGGTGGACGGCGACGATCATCGACAGGAACGCGACGGTGATCGTCCGCACGAAAAATTTTGAACAGTCTCTGGGCACGCTGGCAACGCCGTTGTTTGCCGACAAAAGCAGAAAGGAGACGGAGGGTACGTGGCGCGACGTCAGCAGCGACGGAGTGGATCAATATAGAGGATTTTACCGCTCGAACCTTTCCGGCTGGAGCGTGGGGCTGGCGATTCCGGTGTCGGCTGCCGAGGCAGCGTACCGGCGGTGGCTCGCCTCCGTCATGCTTGGCAGCGCCCTGCTCCTGGTGTCGGCTCTTACCTTGGCGTATTTCATCGCACGGCGAATCTCAAATTCTATCGCCGCTCTTTCCGGGGCGGCGGAAACTCTTGGACGCGGTGAGATACCGCAGGTTTCTGCCTCTGCCATTGTCGAGGTCGACAGGGTAGCGCAAGCGCTCGAAAAAGCCGCAGACGAGCGCAAGCGGGCGGAAAACGCGCGGTCCCGGCTTGTGGCCATTGTGGAGTCTTCCCACAACGCCATTGTCGGCAGGACCTTGGACGGCACCATCACGAGCTGGAACAAGGGCGCGGAAAAAATATTCGGTTATCGTCCCGAGGAGGCGATCGGCCGTTCGATCACGATGTTGTTCCCGGCGGAGCAGATGGAGATTGTGGAAAGAAACTCCGAAGCGATCAGGCAGGTAAAATTATCGAGTCTTACGAAGGGGTGCGGGTCAGGAAAGCCGGCGGGCGCATCCATGTCTCGGCCACCGTCTCGCCCGTCAAGGACGAAAGTGGAAACACCATCGGCGTCGCGTCCATCGCGCGCGACATCACCGAGCGGAAGCGGGCGGAAGATGAAATAAGAAGCCAAAAAGAGATTCTGCAACAAATATTCGACCATGTTCCCGTGATGTTGAACTTCGTCGACGAGCGTGGCCGCATCATTATGGTCAACCGGGAATGGGAGCGGACGCTCGGGTGGACTCTAGAGGAAATTCAAAAGGAGCAGCTCGACATCTTCGCCGAATGTTATCCTCATCCGGAGTATCGCCAAACGGTTCTCCAGTTTCTCGCCGAGTCCGACGGCGAATGGCACGACTTCAAGCCGCGCGTGAAAGACGGCCGCATCATCGATACAACCTGGGCCATCGTTCGCCTGTCGGACGGCACCAGCATCGGCATCGGCAAGGATGTCACCGATCGCAAGCGGGCGGAGAAGGAGCTGCGCATATCGCGCGAGCGCTTGCGCTCCCTGGCGGCGTACTTGCAGTCCGTGCGCGAAGAAGAAAGAACGCGGATCGCGCGCGAGCTGCACGATGAGATCGGCCAGGCACTGACCGGGATCAAACTGGCCCTAGAGACAAGTTTTCGCGAACGGGCCGTAATCGTCACGCCCGACTTGCGCGAAGCGCTGAAATCGACTAACGATCTCATCGGGAAGGTACGCGATTTGTCCCTCGATCTTCGCCCCGGCATGTTGGACGATATGGGCTTGATGGCGGCGCTGCGATGGCACTTCGATCGTTACGAGACCCAAACCCATATCAAGGTGGACTTCACACACGCAGGACTCGAAGGACGGCGGCTTCCTCCTGCCATCGAAACCGTCGCGTACCGCATCGTGCAAGAGGCCTTGACCAACGTCGCGCGGCACGCGCGGGTCCATTCCGTTAAGGTCGGCGTCTCGGTGGATAACGACAAAGTTCGCATTCAAATCAAGGATTCAGGAATTGGGTTCGATTCTGATCTTCTCTCGGCCCACGTCAGCGGAGGTCTTTCCGGCATGCGCGAGCAGGCCGTCATGTTGGAAGGATGGCTGAAGATAGAATCGGCTCCTGGATCTGGAACCGTTTTAACGGCTGAGCTGCCGCTGCGGCCAGCGGAAGCCGTCAGACACTAGGTCTTTACCTGGCAGAGCGCGACACGGCTGAAGGCGCCAAAAAAACCACGATCGTTCTGGCCGACGACCATCGGGTGGTTCGCCAGGGCTTGCGCGCGGTGCTGGAAGCCAACCCCGATTTTCACGTCGTCGGCGAGGCGGGCGATGGACTCGAAGCCTTACGAGTGGTCGAGCGTCTCCGGCCCGACGTGCTCATCCTCGATATGATGATGCCGGGATTGCATGGCCTGGAGGCCACTCGTCAGGTCAGAAAATGCTCGCCCAAAACACATGTGGTCGTTCTATCGATGCATGCCGACGAAGCGTATGTTATCGAGGCGCTGAAAAACGGCGCCGCCGCATATGTCCTGAAAGATTCCAGCTCCGAAGAGTTGATCAAGGCGGTGCGCGAAGCCGCCGCCCACCGCCATTACCTCAGCCCGCCGCTTTCCGAATCGGCCATCGAGGCCTACGCGCAGCGGGCCAGCCCGGCAGCTATGGACCCCTATGAATCCCTGAGTGACCGCGAACGCGAAGTCTTGCAGTTGGCCGCCGAAGGCCACACCAATCCCGAGATCGGCAAGCGGCTTTTCATCAGCCCGCGCACGGTCGAGATCCACCGGGCTAATATGATGAAGAAGCTCGGCCTGCACAACCAGACCGACGTTATCCGCTATGCTCTAAAGCGCGGCATGTTGCCAAACAACTAGTGAAATCTAAGCCCAGCCTACTTTACCTAGAACGCATTGAGTCTTTTCTTGGCGTTGGCGCAAGAGTAGGAGGAATTGCTGCGCTTCCGGTGAAAGGGGCCTGTCTTTTACGTAGATAACGAAGCTGCCGGTATCCATTTCTAAATTCGTAACTCTAATAACTTTGAGTTCTCTCCTTTTAACCTCCGCCTCCACCATGTCGCGGAATAAAATTCCTATGCCAACCCCGGCTTTGACTGCTGCTTTTACCGCGAGAGACGAATCGCACTTCATGACGACCTTCGGGGTCAGCCCCCGTTCCTCTATTTGCTTCAGTATCCCCTCCGGCTGAAGCCCCTCGCCTGCACATCCCCTTTCTATGACGAGAGGCAACTGCGCCAGCTCTGATACGGTGAGCCTCTGTTTTTTCAACGGGTACCTAAAGGAGGAAAAAGCCACCAATCTCTCCCTACGACAAGGCTCATAGGTAAGCGACGGACGGTGTGAGGGACCGGTAATGAGTCCAATTTCGATCTCTGACTTGAGGGTCAGTTGCTCGATTTCAGGACTCGCCCCGGTCCTGAAATCGATTTCAAGCCCAGGGTAAGTCCTTAAATAGGCTGCGCAGAGCAGCGGGAGAAAATAAAGCGACGGGCTGTGACTGCCGCCGATTCGCACTGTTCCACCTTTTCTTCGGTGGCGACAGTCGTTTTTTATGCTTTCTACCTGAGATAGGACCGTTCCCGCGCCGCTGACAACACATTTCCCCTCCTCGGTCAGCTCCACGCCACGAGGGATGACTCTATAAAGTACGGCGCCACACTCTTCCGTTAACAGATTAAGCTGCCGAGACAGGGCTGATTGAGCGATGTGGAGCTCTTCCGACGCTCTTGTGACGTTAAGATGCTTTGCAACCGTTATAAAGATTCTGAGCTGATGTAGAGTCATATTCTCCCTCCCCTAAGCCTTTCCGGCGACGAAACTGCTGACCGGAAAATCCTAGTGAGCCCAGGCGAGAGAACAAGTGCCATCTTTGTTCAAATTGATGGTACCACTTGGCCGTCTGGAGCAATATCAAAACGGTATGGCGTCAATCGAAAAACGGCATTGGACTTTATTTTTGAGATCTGATGAAACGCCTACAGCGCGCAGCGCGACAGCAAAAGTACAGACGCAGGAGGACAAAAATGAGACAGCTACTGCAAATGGTCGGTCATCAGACAAACAGAACTGACTTTTCGGGTGCGCGTCCGACAAACATTCTCCAGGAAAGAACTCTCGATTCGTGCCTTCCGCCGGATGAAGACCTGCACAAATACGTCTTGACGATTTTCGACAGTACACCCACGTCCTTACTCTGCCTGGCAGAGGAGAGCGAGATCGAAAGGCTGAAAAAACAACTTTGCGGCTACATTAGAGAGCATAAGGTTCAAAAGACGATCGAACGATTCGAGGCAAAGTTTATCTCGGGGAAGCTGGATCCCCGCACGCTCGCGCGCATTCTAAAAACGATACGACATTACCACAACGGACTCCGTGGAGGTCTTCTCTACTTGGCGGGTCGGATTACCGAGGACACCCGTCTCCACAGAAGTAAGCGAGACCGGATAGGCGCGGCGGCGCCGCTATTCGCCGCATTCGACGAGTTTACCGATAATCCCAATTACGTGATCTCCCTCGTGATGCCGCTATTGAGCACGGTCTTCGAGACGGCCGGGGTGGACATATCCCTAACTGACGCGGTGCGCATCTTGAGGGAAAGACGCGCACTCAGGAGAGATGAGCCTCACCTGGAGCGGTTCTACGGCGTGGTCGACGAACTGTGGAGAGCGGGGACGGTCGCCTCAACCTCAGAAGAAATGGATCATGAAAACCCCCTGGACGCCTTGCCGGCAAAGGCGGTCAACGCCTATCAGGCGAGAAAAATACTAACAACCAGACCGGACCTCTCTTATGCCGCGGTCGCGGCGTTTATGTTCGGCAACGAAACCATAGCGGGCCTCTTGTACGGCAAGCTCTACAAGGGCTTCAAGCAGTTTCAGCAAGAATACGGCTTGACCGATCACGCGTGTGATTACTTTGGAGATCATGCTTCAGAGGACGGTGAAGCGGACGGACCGGCCTTCGAGGAATCGCACGCAAATCTCATGTTGAACGCGGTCCTGATGTACGCGGAGCTGGGGCAAAACTACCGGCTGCAGATCGTGCACGGCCTGCATCTCTTCCTCGATACCTACAATACTCTCGTCGAGGGTCTGTGCGACGTGATCGACGAAGGCGAAAAACTCGACAAACAAACGGCGCACAATTGGGGGATACTGCCATGAAGGAATTTCTCGTAATCGATGCGGACGGTCACGTCCTGGAGCCTCCGGATCTTTGGCTGCGCTATATGGACGGCTCGTGTCGCGGGCGGGCTCCCAGGTTAATCGAGGATGAGTGCGGGCTGCAGCGGCTGATCGTCGAAGGACGTTTGTTTCCGCGCCATCACTATGGGCTCAACGGCGCAGGCTCTGCAGGCGAGCCGGTTGTTCCACCGGCCATTGCGGCGAAAAAATATGAGGACGGCAAGCGCGGCGGTTTCGATCCCAAAGAGCGTTTAAAAGACATGGACCTCGAGGGCATAGATATCGCGGTTCTTTTTCCGACATTGGGAATGTTTCTCTCCGGCATTAAGGACGTCAGGCTGGCCGAAGAAACCAGCATCGCTTACAACAACTGGCTTTCGGACTATTGCTCGGTCAATCCCCGCCGGCTGAAAGGCTATGCCCATGTGCCGCTACAGGACGTGAAAACGGCCGTAAGAGAAATGCGCCGGGCGGTCGCGGAATTGGGTATGGTCGGCGTTTACATCCGGCCCAACCCTTATTTTGGGCGAAACCTCGACGACCCCGATTACACTCCTCTATGGCAGGCGGTCGAGGAACTGGGCATCCCCGTCGCGCTTCACGAGGGCGGGAACGGCCCCTTGCCGGTCGCCGGCGCGGACCGTTATGAGGAGTATTCCAAGACCTCGTACAACCATTTTATCAGCCACATTGTCTCGCATCCGTTCGAGCAGCAACTTGCGTGCACAACGCTGATCTGCGGGGGCGTCTTTGAACGGTTCCAGGGCCTCAAAGTAATTTTCATGGAATCAGGCGTCGGTTGGCTGCCCTACTGGCTCGACCGGATGGACAGAGACTTCGAGCATCTCGGTTGGTACGCGCCCTATTTGAAAACCAAGCCAAGCGAATATTTCCGGCGGCATTGTTTCGCGAGCTGCGATCCGGATGAAGAAATACTCCCCTATGTCGCCGAGACCGTGGGAGACGACAATATTGTTTTCGCATCGGACTATCCACACTTCGATGCGACCTTTCCAGGAGCCGTTTCGGCCGTGGCGGATTGCGATGAACTACCGGATGGAACAAAGCGGAAGATTCTGGGATTGAACGCCGCCCAACTGATCAATTTGCCGCTGAGATAAGGGCCCGGCGCTGAAAGGAAGCCGCGATCGGCCGGTCAGCTCGAAAGAGATTCGATCATGGGAGAATGGATAGGCTTGGCGGTGGTTTTAACCGGCGCGGCTTCCCACGGCCTTTCGTATACGCTCGGTAAAAAGGGGGTCGCGTCCGTCGATGTTGTGACGTTCTCGATTTTCCGCAGCGCCTCCGGAGCGGTATTTTTGCTCGTCTCCTTTTTGCTCCTCGGATACTGGAAATCTTTTCATGCTATTCCGCCCGCCTACCTTGGCTTGGCCCTAGCATCGGCATGTTTGAATTTTTGGACCATGCTGGGTTTTTTCTGGGCCCTGCGCCTCGGCAGACTAAGCCTGATGGCGCCGCTGCATATGAGCTACCCGTTTTTTGTCTTTATTTTTGGCGCCCTCTTTTTGAGAGAAGAGGTGAGCCTGTCCCTGCTAGGCGGTTCGATGGGGATTTTAGCGGGAATCACGGTTATATCGATGTCCGAGGACTCGGAAAAATCAAACGCGATTCCCGCCAAAAAAGTGGCGGCTTGCCTTTTAGCTTTATCGAGCAGTCTCTCATGGGGAACTTCGCTCGTGATCGACAAGGCCTTACTGGCGCACATGCCCCCTATCCTGCTGAACCTCGTCAAAATCGGCGTGCCTGCAATGGGCTTCTTCCTCTTGGGACGTTTCCACGGCCCGATCCCAAAACCAAGGAACGGCGATCTGATTCGCGCCATCGGCTCCGGCATCTTAGGGCTCGTGGTCGCCAACTTGCTCTACTTTTACGCATTAACATACAGCCGATCCGTCTGGGTGGCGCCGCTGAGCAGCACGTCGATGCTGTTTTCCCTTCTCTTTGCCATTCTATTATTGGGGGAAAGACCCAGAGGGGTTCACTTCCTGGCGACTATCCTGATATTCAGCGGGGTGTTGCTTATCTCGGTAAAATGATCGATCAGGCTAAGCCGGCCAAAATCTGGCCCAGGCGTCGAACGCCTTTTCGAATGTCGGCGGTCGAAATTCCCGAATACCCGAATAGAAGCCCGGGACGGGGTTTCTCAAGATAATAAGGAGTCAAGGGATAAAGGCCCACGCCTAGTTCCGCTGCGCGGCTCTTCAAACGATTCTCATCGAACTTGCCTCTGATCCAACCGGCAAGGTGGAGGCCGGCTAGAGAAGGCGCCACGGTAATATAGTCTCCGGCGTATTCGGCAAGACTCCGGAGCAGGACCTGGCGACGCTCCTCGTAGACGTTTCGCATCTTTCGAAGATACCGCTCGAAGTATCCCTCCAGCACGAAGTCTGCCAGAAAACGCTGCTCCAGGCCCGCGGTGTGCCGGTCGGAAATCCATTTCAAAGCCAAGAACGGCTTCACCAGAGAACGCGGCAGAACAACATAACCAAGGCGCAACGTTGGAAATAATACTTTTGAAAAAGTACCCACATAGATGACCAGGCCCGACCGATCCAGCCCTTGAAGAGATTCGATCGCGCGGCCGCCATAGCGAAATTCACAATCGTAGTCGTCCTCAATGACGACCGCGCGATGCTTTCGCGCCCAGTCCAACAACGCGAGCCGTCTTGCAAGAGACAGAACGACGCCGGTCGGGTATTGGTGGGAGGGCGTAACGTAGACGATCTGGGCGTTCTGCGGCAGGCGTTCGGTCTGAATCCCTTCGTCATCGACGGCAACAGGAAAAAGCGTCGCCCCTGAAGCGCGGAAAGCGGCCACCGCCGCAGGATAGCTGGGATTCTCCAGGACCACCCGCTTGCCAGGGATAAGGTGAAGGCGGGCCAGAAGATCCAGGGCTTGTTGAGAGCCTGCCGTCACGACTACGCGGTCAGGATCGCAAACGACGCCACGAGAGCGTCTGAGATAGGCGGCAATTGCTTCTCTCAGAGGCCGGTGTCCTGCCGGCTCGCCATACCGCGCCAGCTCAGGCGCCAAGTGATGGAGTTGACGGCGAATGATGCGCCGCCATATCGCCGCCGGAAAGTGTTCCAGGGCGGGCATACCGGGCCGGAAATCATAGGGCAAGGCCAACGCGGGCGGGGCATAGACCCATTTTTCTAAATCCCTTGTCCATTGTGGCAGCGAAACAGGCTCCTCGATACCGCGGAGGTCCTCTCGTTTGCCTCTGATGATTTCGGGAAAGAGGTTTGTGACGTAGGTTCCCGAGCCGCGTCTGCCTTCCAGATAACCTTCGCTCAGGAGCCGCTCGTAGGCAAGATTCACCGTGTTCCGGGAGAGCTCGAGACGATCGGAAAGTTCCCGCGTGGACGGCAGTTTGTCGCTGGGTCGCAGGCGCCCGGAAGTAATGGCGTCCCGGATTTGACCATACATCTGCTTATACAGGGGGACTTTCTCTGAGGACTTTAACGAAAGGACAAGCTCCATAGATTTTAAAGTGGCTCCATAAATCTCGCAGAAAGTGGCTCTTGCTCTATACCACTAAGAGCCTTAAAATACAAAAACATTTCACGATGAATCACATTCGAATGACACAATCGCATCGGCAGGCCTCCAAGTCCATGGAGCAAATATTCTTCGCGTCAGAAAACGCATCCAACCAAATTAAGCGCCCCGCCGGCTAATGAAAACTCGCTTGCAACCGGAAATTAAACACCCGAAACGAAAAACTTTTGTCTTTCCTCACTGTGACGACCCCACCGAACCTGGTGATTCCCGGCTCAGCCCGCTAACGCCACTGCTTAGAAATACGTTTGCGCATCCGGAAAATTACGTAGGATTCCGTAGGGTACGAGGAGTTCGGCCGTGCTAACATCCTTACTCAATAAGGCAATTGAGTGGTCATTAAGCCAATCTCGGTCTCTCCTCGTTTATCACAGGTTACCGCAAACTCCGCCAAAAGTCCGAAGATAATAAAATTTCGGAGTAACACGAATGATAGAAACCATAGATCGATGGCTGCAACTGCCTGAGATCGCAAAGATGTTCGGGTTGAGCGAAGAGTCGATCAAGCGGCTGGCCAAGACTCACAACTTGCCGCTACGGCGCGTGACTCCTTTTGCGACTCCGGGGACATTGGAGTCCGAACTCGTGCGATGGTTAAAAACTCAGCCGAGAGTGGGCCCGCCGGTTCGTTCCAGAAACGGAAAAAACGGCCATGCACGCGTTAAACCTGATACGCGGCGCTAGAACGGGCGGCGTAGCGACATTAAATTGGCCGAGCCGGGTTATCCGATGGATTTTTATAACCCGACCTTGGTTTTCAAGTCTTCGAGCCCGTCTTTCCCTTCTCGTTGTGGCGGCTGTTTTACCCTGTGCCGGCTTGGTCCTTTACGACGCTTTCGAGCAGCAGCGCAAGGCCATCGCCGACGGCGAGGAAGCCGCGCTGAGGCTGGCCCAATCGGCGTCCTTCGAGCACCAGCAACTGCTGAACCAATCGCGCGATCTTCTTGTCGTTCTGGCGCAGTTTCCGGAGCAGTTCCTCGACCCCTCATCGTGCCCGCAGAGGTTAGCGGGGCTACAGGCGAAGTTTCCCGCTTTTAACGGCGTCGCCGTCAGCGATCGTAACGGTAAAGTTCTTTGCAGCGGACTGCCGCTCCCCGAGGGAATGACATCCGCAGACCGCCCATGGTTTATTCGAGCCCTGAAGACAAAAGATTTCGTAATCAGCGAATACCTGATCGGCCGCATCACGCAAAAACCAACGCTAATCGTGGCCCAGCCCGTGCTCGATCGGAGCGGCCAGGTCACATCCGTCGTCAGCGCCGGCTTAAACCTCGACTGGCTCCAGAAACTCGTAGCGGCGGCGCGCTTGCCCGAGAGCGCCGTCATCACTCTCACCGACGATCATGGCGTCATCCTCGCACGCCACCCGAACGCCGAGGAATCGGTCGGCCGTTCCGGCGCCGAAGCGGGCATTATGAAAGAGATCCTCTCCCGCAAGCGCGACGAGATTTTGGAGGCAACGGGGCTGGATGGAGTTTCGCGTCTTTATTTCTTCACGCGTTTAAACATCGGTCCGGCCGGCGATTTGTACTTTTCCGTCGGTATTTCCAAGGCTGACTTGACCGCGCCCATCAGGAAAATCATGTGGCGCAATCTCGCGTGGCTTACCCTGGTCTTGCTCGCAGGACTGTCGATAGCCAACGTCTGGGGTAAACTCTTAATTCTAAAACCCCTGCGGGCTCTGAGGGATACGGCCAAAAAACTCACGGCCGGCGATCTTACCGCCCGTGTAAACATCGGCGGAGACCGGGGAGAAATCGCCGAGCTGGCCGGTTCTTTCAACGAGATGGCCGGCGCCTTGGAGAATCAGCAAAATAAAGCTCGTCATGCGCAAGAGAGTTTAAAGACCCAGGCGCTAAAGATGGCGGACCTGAACATGTCCCTGATATCGATCCGGCAAAAACTCGAGGCGGAAATCGCGGAGCGTGAGCAATCGGAACGGCGCATTCACACCTTGTATGAAATCAACGCGGCCCTCAACTCGACGCTGGAATTGAAAGAAGTCCTCGACATCCTGCTGGAAAAAGCGGAGGGGGCTTTTCCCTACCCTTCCGTGACGACCGTGAAGCTGTTCAATGAAAACACCGGGCTATTGGAAGCCCTGGCTTGCCGCAACCTGGACGAGCAGGAATGGAAAGACCAATTACCCGATGAATTGAGCGGCTTCGCCCGCGAGGCGTTCGAAACCAAAGCGCCGGTCATCAGCCGGAACGCCGAGGGAGATCCCCGCGCCCACCCCTCGAAGCTCTACTCCAAGTACGGCCTCGTTTCGTATCTCGGACTCCCGCTCGTCGTCGAGGAAAAAGCTTTAGGGGTTTTGGGGTTCCACACCAAAGAGGAGCACGACTTCACCGTCGAAGAGATCGAGCTGCTCACCCTGCTCGCCGACAAGGCGGCCGTTGCGATCCACAACGCCCAAATGCACGAGGAAATCCTTGCCGGCCGCCGCCGGTTGATGGAGCTTTCGCGCAATTTGCTGCAGGCGCAGGAAAACGAGCGGCGCCACGTCGCGACCGAGATTCACGACGAGATCGGGCAAACGCTGACGGCGCTCAAGCTCAGCCTGGAGATGATGCCGAATCTGCCGCCGCAGCAGGCGAAAGCGCGGCTGGCGGATTCGCTGGACCTGGTAACGGAAACGATCGCGCAGGTGCGCGCGTTGTTGCAGAATCTTCGGCCGCCCATGCTGGACCAGCTCGGGCTGCTGCCGACGCTCGAATGGCACTTCAAGCGCTATACGGCGCAGACGCAGGTGCGCGTAAAATTTAGCCGCAACGGCTCCGCGCCGAGATTCGATCCCGATATAGAAATCGCCGCCTACCGCATCGTTCAGGAAGCCTTGAACAACGTCGCCCGTCATGCCGGCGTGAAGCAGGCGAAAGTCTCTTTGTTTTATGACGGCCGAATCGTGGGGCTGGAGATCAAGGACCGCGGCGTCGGGTTCGACCCCGGCTCCGTCTTGTCGCGCGGCGCCGGAAACGGCATTTCAGGAATGATCGAACGCGCCGCCGCGCTGGGCGGCCGGTGCACGATCCGATCGTCTTCTGGGAAAGGAACTTTGTTGCGCGTCGATCTGCCGGCGGAAATCGCTCACGCGGCGTATCCGTCGATCTTGCCATGAGCATCACCATCCTACTGGCCGATGACCACAACGTCGTGCGCCAGGGCTTGCGCGCGATCCTCGACCGCGAGCCGGATTTTACCGTCGTCGGCGAGGCGGTCGAGGGCTTCGAGGCCGTTCGTCTCGCGGAGCGCCTTCGACCTGACGTATTGGTGGTGGATGTTCTCATGCCCGGATTGAACGGCATCGAAGTCGTGCGCCAGGTGGCCGAGCGCGCGCCCGCGACCCGCGCTCTGGTTCTTTCCGTCGAGAGCGATGAGCGAAACATTCGGGAAGCCCTGACCAACGGCGCGGCCGGATACGTGGTCAAAGACGCGCCAGCGTCGGAACTGATCGAGGCCGTACGCGAGGTGGCGGCCGGGAAACGTCACCTGAGCCCGGCTCTTTCCGAGCTTGCCCTCTCCGCTTACGTGAAAGGCAGTCAAGCCCGCGAGAACGACTCCTACCGGAACCTCACCACCCGCGAGCGCGAGGTCCTCCACCTGGCGGCACAGGGAAACACCAACGCCCAAATCGGCAAGCGGCTGTTCATCAGTCCCAGGACCGTGGAAATTCATCGCGCTTCTCTGATGCGTAAGCTTGGCTTGAAAAGGCTCGTGGACTTGATTCTCTACGCGCTCAAGCGGGGCATTGTGACGGCGGAGTGGTTTTCCGAGCGCCCGCGCCCGGCCGTGAAAGAGTCAAAACCAAAACAGCCTAAGAAGAAGCGACCGGGCTTGGCAAAGCACGGCCGCCGGCTCTAAATTCTCATTCAATTTCGCGGCAATCTCCAACCTACGTATTCGCCCCTAGATCAATTTAAGTATCCTTCCGAATAGCCACTTATCCACAGTCGTTTTACCCTCGACCGGTTGACGCACGCGAACATCCGGACGATCGGAGGGGGGTGAAGCCGATCTCGATTCTATTGGTGGACGACAGCGCGGTTTTTTTGCGCATGGCAAAACTGTTTCTTCAGGACCTCAAAGACGTTGAAGTCGTCGGAACCGCCGGCGGTGGAGAAAACGGCATCGAGCAGACCCTGCGTCTCCGGCCCGACATCGTTCTCGTGGACCTCAATATGCCCGACCTGCACGGTCTCAACGTCATTCCCAAATTGCGCGAGGCCTTGCCGGAAACCCGCATCGTCGCTCTGACGATGCTCGATGATGACGGCTTCCGCAGGGTCTCGACGGCCGCCGGCGCGCACGAATTTATTTCCAAGACGAGGATGCATTCGGATCTTCCCCCGGTCATATACCGGCTCGCCGGACGACCGGCGCCAAGCAAATCGACGGCCGAGTGAATAGGAGCATGTCCAATATCAAAAACCGGAACAACAAAAGAACGCGGCGCGGACAGACGATCCGTAAAGGCGAAGCCTCGGGCATCGGCCCCGAGTTCCAGAGGATGCTGGAGTCCGTTCCCGACGCGATGGTGATCGTCAACACGGCAGGTAACATCGTCCTGGTCAACTCGGAGACGGAGAAACTATTCGGCTACGGTCGCGACGAGCTGCTGGGGAAACCGGTAGAAGTCCTGATACCGAAGCGGTTTCGGGGCCACCCGGAACACCGAACCCGCTTCTTCGCGGACCCGCACCGCCGCCCCATGGGCGCCGGCCTGGAGCTCCTGCGCACGCCGTTGAACGGCATCATCAGTTTCGCTGAGATGATGCACGACGAGCAGCCGGCCGAGGCCGGGCGCGGCCCCGGCGCGGAGAGGATGCCCGGCAGCCAAGGTAAAGTCATGGGAGGTCGTTATGGCGAAAACTGATACGGGACCGCGCGCGAAGAAAGCGGGCGCGGGGCGTCTGTTCGGCGGCACCGCCGAGGAGCTGCCCGTTTTTCTGCAAAACATCCTAGCGTCCTCAACGGAATATTCCATCATAGGCAAGGATCTGGACGGGAAAATCCTCCTGTGGAACGAGGGCGCGCGGCGATTATATGGCTACGCCCCGGAGGAAGTCGTCGCTAAAGCCAACTCCTCGATCCTTCACACGCCTGAGGATGTCCGGGCGGGCAAGCATAACGAGATCATACGTGCGGCGCTCCGCGACGGCAAATGGGAGGGCATCCTCCAGCGCGTGCGCAAGGACGGCCAGCATTTTACCGCCCGGGTCGTCATCACGCCGCGCCGCGACGCCGAAGGCAAGCCGATCGGCTTTCTGCTCATCTCAAAAGACGTTTCCGGCGAGCAGCGCTTCGCCGAAGCGCTGCACCGCGCCAATCTCTTCGACAGCGCGATCGTCGGCGACGCCCAGGGCGCGGTGGACTTCATCACCAACATCCTCGAATCCTCGACCGAGTATTCCATCATCGGAAAGGACCTCTCCGGAAGAATCCTGCTGTGGAACGAAGGCGCGCGCCGCTTGTACGGCTACGAGCCCAACGAAGTCGTCGGCAAGGCCAACTCCTCGATGCTCCACGTCCCGGAGGACGTCAAATCGGGCAAGCACAGCCAGATCATGGAAGCGGCGCTCCGCGACGGCAAATGGGAGGGCACTCTCAACCGCATGCGCAAAAGCGGCCAGCGCTTTACCGCCCGCGTCGTCATCACGCCGCGCCACGATCATTCGGGCAAGCCGATCGGCTTCCTGCTGATCTCCAAAGATATCTCCGAGGAAATCCGCCTCACCGAAGAGCTGAAAGCGACTCAATTCTACACCCGCTCGCTGATCGAGTCGAACATCGACGCGCTGATGACAACCGACCCGGTCGGGGTCATCTCGGATGTGAACCGGGAGATGGAAACGCTCACCGGCTCCAGCCGCGAAGAGCTGATCGGCAGCCGTTTCAAGAATTTTTTCACCGACCCGCTGCGCGCGGAAGAAGGCATCCGCCGGGTGCTCACCGAAGGCAAGGTGACGAACTACGAGCTGACCGCGCTGTCCAAAGACGGGCGCATGACGGTCGTCTCGTACAACGCGTCCACCTTCAGGGACGCCGCGGGCAAGCTCCAGGGCGTGTTCGCCGCCGCGCGCGACATCACCGAGCAGAAAAAACTCGAAGGCCAATTGCGCGACTCGGAGGCGTACAACCGGGGCCTCATCGAGGCTTCGGTCGACGGCCTGATCACCGTCGATCCGACGGGCAACATCTCGGATGTGAACGAGCAGATGTGCCGCATGTCCGGCTACCCGCGCCAGGAGCTGATCGGCAGCGCGTTCGCCGATTATTTTCTCGACAGCGACCGCGCCACGGCCGGCGTCAACGAGACGTTCAGCAAAGGCATGGTCACCGACTACGTCTTGACTCTGACCAAGCGCGACGGCAACAAGCTCAGCGTTTCTTTCAACGCCTCGGTGTTCAAAGACCCGTCCGGCAGCGTGCGCGGAATCTTCGCCTCGGCGCGCGACATCACCGAGCAGGCGCGGCTGCAAACGCAGCTCGGCGACGAGCGCGCCTACAATCGCGGCTTGATCGAGGCCTCCGTCGACGGTTTAATCACGGTCGATCCGACGATTGCGATCACAGACGTGAACGAGACCATGTGCCGCATGTCGGGCTACACGCGGGACGATCTCATCGGCACGCCGTTCTCGAAATATTTCACCGATCCAAAGCGCGCGACCGAAGGCGTCCGGCTCACTCTCGATAAAGGCGCGGTCACGAACTACGAGCTGACCCTCCGGGCCAAGGACGGCCATGAAAGCCTGGTCTCGTTCAACGCGGCGATATTTAAAGACCCGTCCGGCAGCGTGCGCGGGATTTTCGCCTCCGCGCGCGACATCACCGATCAAGCGCGGCTGCAGGGCCAGTTGGCGGAGGAGCGCGCCTACAACCGCGGCCTGATCGAGGCCTCGGTGGACGGTCTCGTGACCGTCGATGAATCGATGAAGATCACCGACGTCAACGACACGATGTGCCGGATGGTCGGCCGGCCGCGCAATCAGCTCATAGGCTCGTCGTTCCCGGGCTATTTCGGCGAGCGGGAACGCGCCGAGGAAGGCATCAAGCTCACCTTCAAAGAAGGCGCGGTCACCAACTACGTCCTCACCTTGGAAACCGCGACGGGCAAGCAGATGCTGGTTTCGTTCAACGCGGCCGTTTTCAGGGATCCGGCCGGCGCCGTGCGCGGGATCTTCGCCTCGGCGCGCAACATCACCGAGCAGAAACAGCTCGAAGGCCAGCTCCAGGCGTCGCAGTTCTACACCCGTTCGCTGATCGAAGCGAACATCGACGCGCTGATGACCACCGATCCGCTCGGCATCATCTCCGACGTGAACCAGCAGATGGCGGCGCTCACCGGCCACACGCGCGAGGAGCTGATCGGCTCGCCGTTCAAAAATTACTTCACCGATCCCGAGCGCGCCGAAGAAGGCATCCGCCTCGTCATCAGCCAGGGCAAAGTCACCAACTACGAGCTGACGGCCAAGAGCAAGACCGGGCGCGAAACGGTGGTCTCGTACAACGCGGTCACGTTCAACGACGCCGGCGGCAACCTTCAGGGCGTGTTCGCCGGCGCGCGCGACATCACCGAGCAGAAAAAATTGGAGCAGCAGCTTCGCGAGCAACAGGCCTACAACCGCGGCCTGATCGAGTCCTCCGTCGACGGCCTCATCACCGTCGATCCCACGGGCATCATCTCCGACGTGAACGACCGCATGTGCCAGATGACCGGCTACGG
>DASXUF010000181.1 GCA_036504975.1 Candidatus Binatia bacterium
GTCGCGCTCTGCGCTCTCCTCGCGGTCGTCGGCGCATTGCTCTCCTCTTTGCAGTGGGTCAATCGGTCCTTTCCAGGATTCTTCGTCTACGACAATTTGACGGTTGCTCCCTATTCCCTTCCGCAGTGGACCGGCAACAGAGAGGGGCTTAAGTATCTCGATCGGATACTGACCGTGCAAGGCGAGCCGTTGAGCGATTCGCGGATGATTTACGATTTGGTGCGCGATTCGCCACCCGGCAGCGTATTTCTATACAACGTGGAAAAGGACGGAAAGATCCTTCAGCTCAGGATCCCTTCCATGAAGTTTACTTTTCACGACTGGCTCCTGAGCTTCGGCACGTATCTCCTCGCCGGACTGGGCTTTCTGGTCATCGGATTTACGCCCTTCTATATGCGCGCCGCTTCGCCCGCCGCCGCGCCGCTGTTTTTCATGGTGAGCGCCGTCTTTGTATGGTTCACGACGACCTTCGACTTTATGACGACGTACTATCTGCCGAAGGAAGTCCGGGTATTTGCTCTGACCCTTACTCCCGGCGCCGCCCTTCACCTCGGGCTTGCCTTGGTCGGCGGATTCGACCGGCTGAAACGCGCGCGGCGCTGGCTCTATTTGATTTACGGCATATCGATCGCGCTCGGGCTCGCCTACAGCTTGACCTTCCATGGCTCGCTCGATCTGTGGCGCTGGGGATTGCGGTCGGTTTACGCTTTTACCTTTTTAGCTTCGCTTGCGTTCGTGGGGCTTCTTTGGGCCGGGCTCGGAAACCCGGCTACCGACCTGGAGCGATCGCGGTTGCGGATTATTCTGATCGGCGCTCTTCTCGGATTCTTCCTCTCCACCCTGGGCACCGTGATGACGATCATTTTCTTGTGGGAAATCCCTTACAACCTGTCATTGATTCCTACGGTTTTCTTTCCTCTCTCCGTCGCTTATGCGCTCCTCAAATATAGCCTTTTCGATCTGGACGTTATCGTCAAGGCGGGCCTGGCGCGCGCCGCGCTGGCCGGAGTGCTGCTGCTGCTTTACGTCTTGCTGGTTTCTTCATTGGGCGTAGGCGCCGGGATATTCGGCCAGGACTCGCTCGTACCGCTCACGTTTTCAATTCTGGTCGTTCTGATTTTCAATCCGCTTCTGCGCTCGATCGAGAATGCGGTCGATCGTTATGTCTACCGGAAGGAGTACGATCCGGCCGAGCTTCAGAGCGAAGCAAGCGCGCTGCTGAGATCGCTTTCAAGACCGCAGGCCGTGGCGGAGGAGTTCATCGGCCTGATTACGGATCGGATGAAGATTGCGTCCGCGGGTCTCTGCTTTCGCCCGGAGCATCCCGACAAATCGTCGATCGCGTCTCTTGGTGTAGCGGGCGATGCCGCTCGGGAGACGTTCGTCCGTCTGCAGGCGATCTGGTCGAAGTGTTATGGATCGACCAAGAAAGGATTATCCCGCGGCGAATGGAGCGCGGAGGCGCTCGGCCGAGAGCAGCAGAGCGAGCTCGAGTCCATTTTTGGCGCGTTGAAAGCCGAGCTTGTCATCCCGATCGTCTTCCAGGATCAGGTCGTGGGTTTTGTCGCTCTCGGACGTAGGCATTCCGGACGGGGCTACGACGGCGACGATTTCGGGCTCTTATGCAACCTGGCCGATCAGCTCGCTCTTGCCTTGGAGAACGGGATGCTCTTCGAGGACTCCGAGCGCGCGAAGGAGAATTACCGGCGGATGTATGACGAGGCTCAAGCGTTGAACCGGAAGCTGCTCGAAACGGACCGGCAGAAAAAAGATTTCGTTGCCAACATCTCACATGAGCTCAGGACGCCGGTCTGCACCATCCTGGGCTACGCCGAGGTGCTGCGCGATCCGGATTTTTCCGGAGACAGGCGCGAGATCTTCGATCGCGTCGCCAACCACGGCCACGAGCTTTCGCAGCTTATGGATAACCTCTTGCAGTTCTGTCGCATGGAAAGCGGCAGTCTAAGCGTCGCCTTGAGAGAAATGAAGATCGCCGAAGTATTTCAAGCGCTGGAGATCATGGCGCGGCGGCTGATCAAAGAGCGACCGATACGATTCCGGGCGCAGATCGATCCGTCGATAGAGGCCATTCTCACCGATCCGGAGAAATTTCAGCAGGTTTTGATGCATTTCTTGACCAATGCCGTCAAGTTCACGGAAAGAGGGGAGATCGCCGTGGGCGTCGTCAGGCGAATGTTGGAAGAAGGCGGACCGTTCGTCGAGTGTTGGGTTGCCGATACGGGTATCGGGATCGGCGAGGACAACCAGGAGGCGATCTTCGAGGACTTCCGCCAGCTCGAGCGCTCCAATGTTCGGAAGTACGGCGGCACCGGCATGGGGCTGAGTATCAGTAAGAAGCTAGCTCTTTCGCTCGGCGGAAGAGTCGAAGTGAAGAGTGAAGTGGGGAAGGGGAGCGTGTTCAGCTTGATTCTGCCGCTGCGCGAGACTCAGCCGGTCGCTACGAGCTTGGTGGAGGTGGCGTAGTGCGCGAGCGAATCGCCGTCAGAACTCCAGCTTCTCGCCCGGGTTGATCGGAAACACCTTCGTAGTCGTCTTGCCCAGCGCCTTAATATATTCATTCGGCGTGCCTACCAAGAAAGGGTTCGTGGCGTAGTGGAAGGGGAGCACGTATTTCGGCTTTAGATAAGTTTTAGTCGCGTACGCCGCATCCACCGGATTCATCACAAACTGTCCGCCACCGATCGGAATCAAAACGAGATCGGGCTTGTAGTACTCGGCGATCATCTTCATGTCGGCGAACAATCCCGTGTCGCCCATGTGATAGATCTTGAAACCATTTTCGAGCTGGATGATGTAACCGCAGGGCTCGCCGCCGAAATGCGTCTCAGCCTTTCCCGTGGCGGGATTGTTCCAGGACAGCTCGGAATTATGCTCGGCGTGAACCATAGTGACTCTCACACCGCCCGGGCCGAACGGAGTGATGGAGCCGCCCTGGCTCATCCGGTTCGCAAGTTCCTGCGGCAACACGCCGAGTGACACAAGCGCGCTCGCGAGGCCCGCCGGCGCCCATAGCGGCGCATTGTTTTTTTTCACCAGATCGGGCGCATCGCCGAGATGGTCGCCATGCGCGTGCGTGACCAAAACAAGGTCCACCTTGCCCAGCGCGTCGAGGTTCTTGTATTGCTCCGGCGTCTTCGGATTTTTCGTGAGATAAGGATCGATGACGATCACCTTCCCGCCGGGCGTGGTGAGCTTTATGGCCGACTGCCCGAGCCACAAGAGTTCAACTTTACCGCTTTGCGCCCAGGCTGAGGTGGCAGAGAGCGCCAAAACGACGAACAGTGTCCGAATCGCCCGCTTCATAAGTCCTCCTATTTTACGCGCCAATGCTTCCATACCGGAAGTCTCAAAAGATTTCCAGGCTGCATTGAAATCTTGAACTGGAGCGACGACGAATCTCAAATAGAGTGGATCGCGGCTTCCGATCGGCCTTTATTTTTCTCTTGACGCATCCATAAATTTATCCTATTCATCGAAGCCGCTTATTAGCGACTCTATCGGATGGGTTAGATCGCTGGATGGGTTGTCGCCAAATACCGACAAGGAGGGAAATATGTACGCACTGATCCGCGCATTGTCGCTTAGGGATATTCTCCTGGAGCAAGTTCCAGTACTAGGCGTCACGGTTGTCATCGCGGAGCTATTCTACAAATTCCACAGTTTCACGTTAGAATGTTTCGCCTTTCTGGCTACCTGGTATGTCTTGGATGCATTCCAGCGAATCATCAGAGGTAGAATAGTGTCGACTAAAATAAATTGAATCGGTTAAGACCGATTCTCAACTCCGGAACATCGTCGAGGGCACACCCTTGTCCGGAGTGGTTTCTCACGGCGAACGTTTGAAAAACTTCAGAATCATTCCCGAAATTCTTATTTACTGTTTAGAAAGGAGAGGCTCCTATGGCCGAGCGCAGGAAGAAAACCAGGGGTGTTCAGGTTTCGGGAGTTAGTCGGGCGAAAAAGTTACGTCTAAAGCGCCGCAAGCAAAAAGTGGAATCCGGTCGTTTCCGCGTTACGACACACAAGGCGCGAAGCGAGTGGTTCCGCAACCGCACCGCATGGCCGCTGCGCGACGCGCCGGTGCAGCAACTGGTGGAGCAACGCCGGCGCGCGATGAGCACTCTAGCGTCTCATCCGGCAGCATCGCAGTGGACGCCCGTTGGGCCGTCGAACATCGGCGGCCGCATGACGTGCGTGGCGTCGGATCCTGAAAATGCTGATATGATCTGGGCGGGAGCCGCGGGCGGCGGCGTGTGGCAAAGCAGGGATGCCGGGAAAACGTGGACACCTCTTTGGCACCAACAAGAGTCGCTGAACATCGGCGTGTTGGCGATCGATTCTAAAAATCATTCCGTTCTGTACTGTGGAACCGGTGAGGCGAATCTGTCGGCGGATTCATACCCTGGAGTCGGCCTATACAAGACCACCGATGGCGGCGCGACGTGGCAGCTTATCGCGCCCGCAAACAGCACCGGCCTGCCCCCGCGGATTGGGGCGATCGCCATCGACCCGTTCGACTCCAATCATGTGCTGGTCGGCGGCGTAGGGCACCATTATCCGAACGAGCATTTGTTGGGCGGGCGTGGCGGCCTGTACGAATCTTTCGACGCAGGCCGGACTTGGAAGCGGCTGGATTTTATTTCCGTCTCCGAGTACCGATGCCACGCGATTGTTTTCCATCCAGCAGAGCAGGGCACTCTTTATGTAACGGTGACCGAGCAAGGATCGAAAAATGGGATTTGGAAATCGACGAACGGTGGCAAAGACTGGGTTCATTTGACGAACGGGTTGCCGCCTCCCGAGTTGTTTAATCGGACAAGCCTCGCCATCGCCCCATCCAAGCCCTCGATCCTCTATGCCCTGGCGGCGGATAGTCACGCGAAAGTTCTGGGCGTGTTTCGTTCCGACGACGGGGGAAGCAAATGGAAGGGCATCCATGGAAAATACTTCCACTATAAGAGACAGATCGGCACCGAGGCCTCCGATTACGAAGTCCAGATGAGCTACAATAATACGATCGCGGTTCATCCTCAGGACCCGAATCACGTGCTCTGCGGGGGAGTCGATCTTCATTTGACCAAGAACGGCGGTAAGACCTGGCGACTCGTCACCCGATGGGAGCAAGACCGCGGCCAGCCCGGCTACGCTCACGCCGATCACCACGCTCTTCTCATGCCGGCGCAAAAACCCGGCCGGGTCTATGACATGAACGACGGCGGGATGGACGTGAGCGAGGACGGAGGCCAAACCTGGTCCAACCGGAGCAACGGACTTGCGGCTACGATGTTTTACGACTTGGACGTGGCACAGACCAATGATCAATACTTTGGCGGGGGAGTGCAGGACAACGGATCACCGATCACGATTAACGGAGCGGCGGACCAATTTTTCGATGTCACCGGCGGCGACGGCGGGTTCCTTGTCTTCGACCCCAAGGACGAAAACCACATATACGCTTCGGTCTACAACTTAACCCTTGTTCGATTTCCGTCAGCCAGCGGCAAATGGGAAGAGGTCTCTCCTCCAGCGACGAAAGAGGAACGGGACGCCGTTTGGATGGCCTATATTGCTATGGACCCCTCGAATTCCAAAAGAGTCTTCACAGCTTCCCAACGAGTGTGGCGAACAGACAACGACGGAAATAGCTGGAGCGCCGTCAGCGATTTCTTCCATGATGTGATTTCGGCCATCGAGGTCGCGCCTGCGGACCCGAAGCGAATTTACGTGGGCACCGAGTCCGGTGAAATTCATCGCAGCCTGGACCGAGGCAACACATGGAGCGACGACTTATCCAGCGCGACGCTGCCCAAATTCAAGATCACGCGACTCATTACGAGTCCGGTCAACGCGGATCACGTGATCGCAACGGTGGCGAACTTTGGGCGGCCTCACGTCTATCGATCGCTCGACGGTGCCGTAACTTGGGCGGATGTCGACCGTGGCCGTCTGCCCGATGTGCCGCACAACAGCCTTGCTATTCCGGAGAAATTTCCAGCGGAAGTTTACGTGGCGACCGACGTGGGCGTTTTCTTTTCACCCGATTTTGGTGAAACCTGGCAAAACTTGACCGGCAACCTGCCCCACGTCAGCGTGGTGGACCTGGTGTATCATAGCGCCACCGACTCGTTGAGCGCGGCTAGTTACGGTCGAAGCATCTGGCGGCTTAAGATCCAACGTTAACAGTTATCTGCGGCCGCCGGATTTGCCGCGAAACCACGACTCGCGCCGCCGCAAGTTATCGGGCCCTTCGAGAATCTTCGTTCGCGGGCTCGCCCGGCGCAGCTGGCGTGATAGGATCGCCGTGCCGAGCAGCCGGAGTTCCAGCTCGGACTGAACTCCCGCGGGGCCTGCGAAAACGAGCAGTCCGGCTTTCTGGCCTATGCTCCCGGAGGTTTGCAGGGAGGTCGTCTCCCGCCATGCCGCGGGGAGAGCGATCCATTCCGCTCTTTCCGATCGCGCATCCTGCCGCGCCACGGTCGAGAGGATATCATCGACCGAGTACAGGGCATCGGCACTCGACAGGAACAAAAGCCGATCGTCATTCTCGATCAGCGGCTCGTATTGCGGGTCGACGCTGCATCTGAGACCGGGAACCGTCGCGGTGCAAAAAGCCTGCAACGGTGCGACCAAGGCGAGTTTGTCGCTGCCCGCTTGCAGACGAAGCACGGGCAGTCCTGATCGCCTCGCTTGATCGTCCACGAAACGAAACCAATCGACGAGCGAATCCGCCTGAAACTCTGACACTTGTCGCCACTGCGGAGCTTCTTGCATATCCTTGATTTAAGAACCGCTGCGCCTACCTTTGCAACCGGTCAAAAATAAACCGCTGAGGTTTTCTAAGGCGGCCCAATTGTTTAACATCCTTTAATTTAATACCTCCTGCAGACAAAAATATCCAGAGGCTTGCTCGCAAGCCGGGTCTAAATCGTCGACGGCGACGCCGGTCCCCTGACGACGGCGGCATTGCGCGCGTTCGAGCAAAGATCGTCACCTATGCGGAACCTGGCGAGTCGAATCACAATTTCGCTCTTGCCTGGTACGTTGGATTGTTCAGCGGTGATGAGTACCTCGAAGAGTCTCTGTTCTATGACAGCGTCGGCGCAATCGGGAAACAATTCGGATTGGAATGGGGAGGCGAGTGGACATCGTTGATTGATAAGCCCCACCTCAAGCTCAAGACGGGAATGACACTGGCTCAGATTAGAGACAAATTCGAAAGCGGCGAGGCCATTGTGTAAAAAGGCTGCCATTATTGGAAAGTGGCAGTATTCGCCGGGGGAGCGGGCTCGCTCCCCCGGCGGATAACCTCTCTAAAGGATTGACCCCTTACTTCACTTCCTCAACGCCACAAACACGGTGCTGCCTTCGCGGCGGACGAGAAATAGGACCCGCTGGCCTTTTTTCGTGGCGGCCAAGGTCTTGCGAAACTCGGCCACGTCGCGGACGGGCTTGCGGTCGACCTCGACGATGACGTCGCCTTGCCGTAGCCCCGCTTCGTCCGCCGAGCTGCCCGGCTCGACGGACGTGATAACTACACCCTGAGCCTTGTCCATTCCCAGGCTTTCGGCCAGCTCGGGCGTCACTCTCTGCACGGTCAAGCCCAGCTCTCCCTTTTCGCCCTGGGCCGATGCCATGACCTCGGTTTCCTTCAATTCACTGATGGTGACCGGAATCGCAAGCTCCTTTTTATCGCGCAGGAGCTTCACGCGGGCCTGCTTTCCGGGTGAGATGCGCGCGACGATCGCCGGCAGGTCGTTCGAAGTTTTGATCTCCTGTCCTTCGAATTCGACGATCACGTCGCCGACTTTGATGCCGGCGCGCTCCGCCGGACCGTCCTTCAGCACTTCGGCGACCAGAGCGCCTCTGGAGCGCTCGAGCCCGAGCGTGTTGGCGAGATCGGGTGTTACGTTCTGAATCGAGACTCCCAGCCAGCCCCGGGTGACTTTTCCCTTGCTCTTCAAATCCGGCACGATTTCCTTGGCCGAGTTGATCGGCGTGGCGAAGCCGATGCCGATGTTGCCGCCGCCCTGGCTGAAGATGGCCGTATTGATTCCCACCACTTCGCCGCGCAGATTGATCAGCGGCCCGCCGGAATTTCCCGGATTGATCGAGGCGTCGGTCTGGATGAAGTTGTCATAAGGTCCGGCCCCGATGTGCCTCCCCTTGGCGCTCACGATGCCGGCCGTGACGGTGCTGTCCAGACCGAATGGGTTCCCGATCGCCATCACCCATTCACCGACTTCGAGGCGGTCCGAATCGCCCAGCGGCGCGACGGGAAGATCGCCCTTGGCGTCGATCTTGATGATCGCGATGTCCGTCCTGGGATCTCTACCGATCGTTTTGGCTTCGAACTCTCTTCCGTCCGCTAGCTTGACGAGTATCTTTTGGGCGTTTTCGACCACGTGATTGTTGGTGATGATGGAACCGTCGCGGTCGATGATAAAGCCCGAGCCCAGACTCTGCTGACGAGACGACGGTCCCCGCGGACCTGGACCGCCGAAGAACCTGCGCCAGAACTCGCCCCGCGGGTCTCCCGGCTGAAATTGGCCTCCGGGACCGCGCTCCAAGTCCCTTTCTCTCGACTGAGTCGTCGATACGTTCACGACGACCGGCGTCAGCTTCTTCGCGAGCGAGGTGAAGTCCGGCAAGCCGCGCGCCTCCGGCGCTGCGGCGGCTTGAGCGATCTGTGCATGGCCAGGCGAGCCGGGAAAGAGCCGATCGACGCTCTCGACCGCGGTGAGCCCGAGGACCGAGACGAAAACGCCGACGGCGATCCATGTATAAACGTTGAAGCTTTTCTTTTTCATGTTTTCTCCTTGTGAGGTCTTTGTCAGACTAGAACCCTGCCGCGCTCATGTAGCGGCGTCTTTTTTCCCCGGACCGCGCCGGAATATTCCTGTCTCGACCACGGCCCGGCCGATGCGCCTCCATTCGGCCCCGCCCGCGCAGCGTTTCTTCCTTCCAGCGCACGAGGCGTTTGCGGAGATATCTCGGCTCGAGACCCAACAGCTCGCAAATTTCGTTGAACGAAAAAAGGCGGTCTCCGCTCTCTTCCATGATCCACTCTTCGGCTTCGCTGTACAAGCCACGCTTTCTCTTATTGTTCCTGGAGATCAGGCCGTTTTGGAAACACCAAAGAGCGTCCTCGAGAACCGCCAACATGAGCTTTTTTTCCGGCTCGCGATAGGTCTTGCTCTTCGTGTTCGCCAAATACTGGCTGGGAATGAGAACATCCGGCTGAAACAGAGAAAATGTCTTATCCTCCACGGCTGCATTGCGCGCCGGGAGACCGCCGGGGGATAACTGAATGCGCTGAGAAAACAGCGCACCTCTTTTTCCTTTAATGGACATCTGAAACCTCCTCTAAATTGAAACCGTACCCCAAAAGGATACCCTGCCGCTTCCGAGCCGAGCAACGACATCGGCGTTGCGAACGTTGAGACCATCGCCAGGCCGCGAGCCAACGCGATCGCGCAGGGAATCAGAGGTTCAGAACGGGTTGAAAGACGAAAGTGGAAACTTTAACGCTGCGGATGAACCGCTTGATCAGACGGCCGCCGGATCCATCGGCATCGAGCACCGGCAGGATTCTGCCGCCGATCTGCTCGAATAAATTCCGCAGAGGATCCGCTTCCGCGCGGAGCATATCTCTCTTGACCGAGGTCCTGACCGGCTGGGCGACTCCGAGCTCCGGAAACAGGGCTGGCTTTACGCGGTGAATTTTTTTTGCCGCGTGCAATATCCGCGAAGTGATGGGCCCGCAAACCGTCATACTGACCGGCAACAGCGCAAGACTGGAGAAGCAGACGAAGCCAAGCGCTGCGAACGTGTTCTTTAGGCTCATCATGAGATCACTCGAATTTTAGCCTAGCATTATACTTTTCGAAGTCAACCGCCGCGCCGCCCCGGACTTCGGCCCGGGATATTAGTCCAGGGTCTGGCGGTAGCGCTTAACCCCGATTGTGAGGGCGATTGCGGTAAAGAGCGCGATCGGCCAGATCTCCGGAGCTATGTCGGCGAGGCCGTTCCCCTTGAGAAGAATACCGCGAACGATGCGCAGGAAATGGGTGAGCGGCAAAAGTTCACCGATGACCTGCGCCCAGTATGGCATTCCGCGAAACGGGAACATGAATCCGGACAAGAGCATCGACGGCAGAAAGAAAAAAAACGACATCTGCATCGCCTGGAGCTGGTTCTCCGCGACCGTGGAAAAGGTGATGCCGACAGCCAGGTTTGCCGCGACGAAAATCAAGGCGACGGCGAGCAAGAGCGTCAGACTGCCAACGATCGGCACATGAAAGGCGAGACGTGCCGCGGCGAAGATAAGAGCGACTTGAATATAGCCGACGAAGACATAAGGCGTGATCTTGCCGATCATGACTTCGAGGGGGCGCGTCGGCATGGAGAGAAGATTCTCCATGGTCCCGCGCTCGCGCTCGCGCGTGATCGCGAGCGCGGTGATCACGATCATGGTCATCGTGAGCACGACGCCCATCAGGCCGGGCACGATGTTGTATTCCGTGGCGGCTTCCGGGTTGTAGAGCGAATGAATCCTAAGGTCGATCGGGCTCTCCGGGCCGACGAGAAAGTCGAGCGGCCCTTTAGAGTCGTTTTGCAGCGCGGTGGTGAGCAGCACGCGTAGGGAGCCGACCGCATTGCTGGCCGCCGCCGGATCGGTTGCGTCCGCTTGGACGAGAATGGCGGGACGGTTGCCGCGCAAAAGATCGCGGGTGAAATTTTCCGGGATATTGATCACGAACTGCACCTCGCCGCGCGCGAGCGCCTTGCGGCCTTCGTCCTCGGTCTTTACTTGCCGGATGAATTCGAAGTAGCCGCTGTTGCGGATCGCGTACAGCACGCTCCGGCCCTGCGGGCCGTTATCCGCCAGCAGTACAGCGGTGGGCAGGCGCTTCGGGTCCGAATTGATGGCATAGCCGAACAGAACGAGCTGGAGCAGCGGGATGCCCACGACCATTCCGAAAGTCAGCCGGTCGCGGCGCATCTGGATGAACTCCTTCACGACGATGGCCCAAAAGCGCCGTAGGGAAAATTCACGCCGTCGCTGCATGAGAAAAATCATCCGTCGACCGGTTCATCAAGTGAATGAAAACGTCTTCGAGCCCGGACTCGATGGGTCGCCATCGATACGGTTCTTTCCGGAACGGCGCGATGGCCCGCTCCAGCGCCGCTTCGTCGTCTCCGCTCACGTGCAGTTCGCTGCCGAAAGCCACGGCCTGCTCGATGCCGGAACGACCGCGCAGGTCTTCTGCGAGCTTGAACAAATTCGGTCCGGTGACGGCCCAGGTCGTCAGATGCGCCTCGGCGATGACTTCACCGACGGCGCCCTGGGTCAGTAGATTGCCGTAAGCGATAAAAGCCAGCCGATGGCACCGCTCGGCTTCATCCATATAGTGCGTCGCAATGAGGAAGGTTAGTCCTTGGGCGGCAAGGCGATGGATCTCCTCCCAGAATTCCCGCCGTGCTTTGGGATCCACTCCGGCGGTGGGCTCGTCGAGCAAAAGCAGCTTCGGCCGGTGGATCAGGCAGGCCGCGAGAGCGAGGCGCTGCTTCCAGCCGCCGGACAGCTCGCCGGCAACCTGATTGCGCCGCGCCGAGAGACCAAGCCGCTCGATGCTCTCACCTACGGCTTGCCGGCGATGAGGTATCGAATACATGCGCGCGACAAAGTCGAGGTTCTCGGCGATGCTCAGATCTTCATAGAAGCTGAAACGTTGTGTCATGTAGCCGACTTGAAGCTTGATCTTCTCGCTCTCGCCGATCACGTCATGGCCGAGAACGACGCCGCTGCCCGCGTCGGGCCGGAGCAGGCCGCAGAGCATGCGGATAAACGTCGTCTTGCCGCTGCCGTTGGGACCGAGAAAGCCGCAGATCTCGCCCGCGTGAACCTGAAGGTCGACGTTGTTGACCGCCGTGCGATTGCCGAACCGCTTGGTCATTCGATGGACGTTGATCGCGAGACTTTGCGCCGGGTCTTGAGCGAGTTGATGCGCCATGATCAAGAGCCGAATTGCACGTCCACCGGCTGGCCCGGATGCAGCTTCGCTGCAACCGCGGGATCGAACGCCAGCTCGACCAGGAAAACAAGCTTGTCGCGCATGTCGCGGCTGTAAATGACCGGCGGCGTGTATTCCGCCTTCGGCGAAATAAAGCTGATCTTGCCGGCAACAGGCTCGGCCAGTCCGTCCACGGTGACCCGGACTTTATCGCCAGGATGAATCATCGCGACTCGGGCCTCGGGCACAAATGCGCGGACTTTGGTGTTCTCAGGAGGCAGGATGGCGACGACCGGCCGGCCGGCGGCAACCCATTCGCCCGGCCGGTAAAAAGTGTCGAAGACGAGACCCGCTTGCGGCGCGCTCTGGCGTTTCTGTGAGAGCTCCCATTCAGCCTTCGCTAGTCGCTCGCGGTCCTGGTCGCGCGCAGCTCGGGCGCGGTCGAGGTCCGCCATGGCGATCAGATTCGCCCGGGCGAGCTTTTCCAGCCGCTCGAACTCTCTTTCCGAAAGCATCAGCGCAGCGCGCACTTGGTCCCGCTGAGCCTTCTCCGCGGCGTCATCCAGCTCGAAAAGCGGATCGCCCGCCTTGACCTGCGCGCCGCGGCGGACATACAGCGACCCCAACGCGCCAGGCAGCGCAGAGGCGACGTAAACGAATTCTCCTTCGACGTAACCCTGAACGCTATCGCCGTCCGAGCCTTTGCAGGCCGAGAAATTGAAGAGGGCGGCGAGACCGGCCGCGATATAGAGCAGCGCTAGGGCAAATCGATTCATGGTTTCGACCCGTGTTTTTCCGTAAGCGCTCCCGTTAGAATGATCGATATGACGCTGTTAAAGCCGGTCTTCGGCGTTAGGCCGAGTTCGGCCATCTTGCGCGGGTTTACGACCCCTTCGGTGGCGGCTAGAAGAATCTCGATCATTACTTTGGTCGGGATGTCTTTGCGTATGATTCCCTCTCTTCGTCCTTCATCGAAAATCCGGCCGAAATAGCGCTGAATCAGTTCGCGGCGCTTCCTTTCCACCCGTTTGAATATCTCCGGCGCGTTACGCTGGATGTCGCGCACGAACGGCGGCTGAATTTCCTCGGTGTGACGCTGCACGCAGGCGAGCAGTTGGTGCAGGCTTTCAAGAGCGTCAGCCGGCCGCTCGGATACAACCCGCTTGAAATCGGCCTCCACGGTGCGGAACTTCTCTTCCACAACCGCTTCCAGCAGCGCGCTCTTGCTGTGAAACCCGGCGTAGAGCGTTTTTTTGCTCATCCCCAACTCCTCCGCCAGATCGTCCATCGTGACGCCGCGAAAGCCGTGGCTGAAAAAATAGCGTCGTGCCGCGGCGATAATCCTCTGCGATGTGGAATCGTCGCCCGGCGATTCTCGCTTCTTAACCCGCGTGGGCATAGATTATACTAAGGAAACTATTTTGGTATTATCAGTTTCCAGCGCCAGAAGCAACTGAGGCCGTGCCAATGACGCACAAGATTGCGGGGTTTGAGTGGGAATCTAAAACGCGAGACCCTTGAAAAACTTCAACTCCAACCGATCATTGCCACAATTTCTGTATGAAGCCTTCCTTCTCAAGTTCCTGGAAGAAGCGGGCGTCGATAAACTGGTCGGGATGGGCTGCGGCGGCGCGCGGGTCCTTCTCCGCCATCTGATCGAGGACGGTCTTGATCGACTCCGGAGAAGGGTAGGGGATTTTGGGTACGTAGCGCAGGACGTAGAGGTCGTAGAGGCCGTTCAAATACTCGCGGTCGTCGTTGCGGATATACTTTCTAAAAACTTCGACGCTGGCGGCGCGCTCGGTCTTGGCGAAGTGACTGCCTTCGACGAAGCCGCGGACGAATTTCCTGACGGCGTTTTCGTTTCGCTTGATGAATGATCGGGTGGTTACGATCGATGAAGTTGGAAAGCTGAGCCCCAGGGTAGACATATCGACCAACTCTTTTAGACCTTCCTTCCGCGCTAGAATGGCAAACTCGGCGTTGAGCGTCGCCGCGTCCAGGGCCCGGCTCTTCAGCGCCTGCATCATCTCGGGCATGCCGCCCATCTGAATCACGGTGAAGTCGCGCCCGCGCTTGATCGGCCATTTGTTTTCGCTGTAGCCGAGCGCGAAATCGGTCGCCGAGCCGAAGCGGGTGACGCCGATTTTCTTTCCTTTGAGGTCTTCGATGGATCGAACCTCCGGCCGGGCGATGAGAAAAAAGGTTATGACGTTCATCCCCGTGGCGACCACGACGAGATCTCCGCCAGCCAGGTTTGCGTTCACCACGGCGCCGCCGGTGAAAATCCCCATCGGGACTTCTCCGGATTGCACGACCTGGGCCGCCCGCCCACCGCCGCCGACGTAGAGCAGCTCGATATCGAGCCCATGCTTCCTGAATATGCCCGCCTCATGCGGTATCCATACCGAGCTTTGCGAACCGCCGATGGCGCTATAGACAAAGCGCATCTTCTCCAAGGGAAGCCTGGCCTGAGCCCACGATGCGTTGTTGCCGGCCCAAAGAGCGCTGAACAAAAGAAGCGCCCAAGATTTTGCTCGCATAGAGTCTCCTTAAGAAGGGCAACGGCCGCCGGCTTGGTGGCATTGCGGAAGAGCTTAACATATTTCCCAGGGCTCCGGCGGTCAAGCCGATGCAGGTGTGCACGGTGCCCATCCCCCGGGGGTCTGCATCTTAATACCATGGTCAAAATCATTCCGTATTTCGGTACCTTTCCGCTTTTTGTTCTTGATACAGCAGAGAATATTCGCCGGAAAACATAAATTCCTCAAGTGAATCAGCGATTTATGAATCCGATAACATGGGGATATTTGGCCTGTCTTTTGCTGTGCTAAACGGTTAACAAAACTTGAGAATCATCGCCTTTCCCGGCTGATAGGCGTAGCGACGACCGGCGATCTTTTCTCGAATAATATATGCCGACCTTTCAACAGCTATTTCAGTTCAATCTGCCCATTCCCGTCTGGCAAATCGCGCTCTATGCCGGTCTGATGAGTTTTTTTCTTATCAACCGCAGGGTCAGATTATCCCTTTTAACATCTTACCTGTTTCTTTTGTTCTGGCTTTACTATGCCTTTCGGGGCGATCTGCTCTCGCTTACAAGCGAAGATTTCCTGGTGCAGACGGTTTACCATTTGTTTGGATGTTTGCTCGTATTGCTGGGAGTCTTTACCTATTTCTTTTTAGAACGGGATCAGGAAGTCCTTTTAGAGAACTTGAGGAAGCGGAGCGCTGAAATTGCCGAGCTAAAGGTAAAAGCAAAAAAGGCTGAAAAAATGGTCCATGCGCTGGAGACCCAGGCCGAGGAGGCTCAGCGAAGTTTCAACAGCCAGGAGTCGGGACTCAAGCGAAAAGCGGAGAATGAGCTGAATGCCAAGATCGATGAGCTTGAAGATCGGCTGGAGGACAGCGAGAGGCTACTAGAAAAACGGAACGGTGAAATCACCGATCTCAAGCAAAAGGCAAAAGAGGCGGAAAAAAGAGCCCATGCGCTGGACACACAAGTCGAGGAAACGCAGCGCAGCGTCCAGACCGAGGTATCGGCCCTCAAGAAAAAGCTGGAAAAAGAGCTGAATGCCAAGATCGCAGGGCTCGAATATAGGCTCGAGGAGAGTGAAAATCTTCTTGAAAAACGGAACAATGAAATAGCCGGTTTCAGGCTCACGGCGGAAGAGGCGGAGAAAAAAGCCCAGGCGCTGAAGGCGCAGGCCGAGGAAGCCCAGCGCAATGTCCAGACCGAAGCCGCGACCCTCAAGAAAAAGCTCGAACAAGAGCTGAATGCCAAGATCGATGAACTTGACCGGCGACTGAAAGACCGCGAAAGTCTTTTAGAGAAGCGGAATGCCGAGCTCGCCGCTTTCAAGCAAAAGCTCGAAGAGACGGAGAAAAAAGCTCAGGCGCTGAAGGCCGAGGCCGAGGAAAATCATCGCGATCTCCACACGGAGGCGTCGGTTCTGAAGAAGAAGCTGGATGCCAAGATCGGCGA
>DASXUF010000182.1 GCA_036504975.1 Candidatus Binatia bacterium
AAAAAAACCAGCTCCCCGTGATCATTTTGAGCGCCCGGGGCTCCACCGGCGATCGCGTCAAGGGTCTGGAAACGGGCAGCGACGACTACCTCACGAAGCCCTTTGCCTTCTCCGAGCTTTTGGCCCGCGTGCAGGCATTGCTGCGCCGGGCGAGCGGCGTGTCCGAGCCCACGAGTCTTAGTGTTGGGGACCTATCTATCGATCTTCTAACTCGTCGGGTGTCGCGGGGCGAGACTAAGATCGATCTTCAGCCGCGCGAATTTTCGCTGTTGGAGTATCTTATGCGCAACGCGGGCAGGGTTGTCTCCAAAACCATGATCATGGAACACGTTTGGGACTACAACTTCGACCCGCAGACCAACGTGGTGGAAGCCTGCGTGTGCAGGCTCAGGGACAAAATCGACAAAGGTTACGGCGCCGCGAAGCTCATCCATACCATCCGGGGCGTGGGTTATGTTATTGGACAAGCTCCTTAGGTTCCGCCGCACCCTGGCCTTCCGTCTTACCGTTTGGTACGCGGGGATATTCACCGTTTCTTCGCTCTTAGCCTTCTTTTTCTTCTACCTCGAGATCGCGGCCATTATCAGCGCGCGCACGGACGAGGACCTGCTCGACAACGTCAAAGAATATTCCGCTCTGCTCGCCGAAAAAGGCGTTGAAGAGGTCAAGCGGACGATGGTTCTCGACGCCAAGGAGGACGGCGAAAAGAAAGTCTTCTTCCGTCTGCTGACGCCCGACGGCAAGGAAACGGCTTCGTCCAATCTATTTTCCTGGGGCCGATTGGAAGTGAACCGGGATGCTTTGCAGCGGATCGCCCAAGGCGCGAAGCCGGTGCTCGAAACCCTGGCTATCGAAGGGCGGCGTCATCAGGCCCGGATCGTGTACGGGCCGATCGGACCGGGCACGATCCTGCAAATAGGAATGTATCTGGAGGACAACGACGAATTTCTGGCGGAATTTCGAAAAATCTTCGGCGTCACCGTGGCCGCAGTCATGGTCTTGGCCGCCCTGCTCGGATGGTTCATGGCCAGGCGCGCGCTGACGCACGTCGAAGAAGTCACGCGCACGGCGCGAGCGATTTCGGCAAGCGACCTCGAGCAACGGGTGCCGGTCAAAGGCCAGGCGGACGAAATCGCGACGCTGGCGACGACCTTCAACGATATGCTCGACCGCATTCGGACGCTGGTGACCGAGATGAAAGAGATGACCGAGAATATCGCCCACGATCTCCGGAGTCCGATCACCAGGATCCGCGGCATGGCCGAGATGGCATTGACCACGGGCAAGACGATCGGCGAGTACGAAGCCGCCGCCGCCAGCACGGTCGAGGACTGCGACCGGCTCCTCGAGATGATCAACACGATGCTCTACATTTCTCAGACCGAAGCGGCGGCGGAAAAATTGCCGCTGGAAGAAGTTAACATCACCGGCGTGGTGCGCGATGCCTGCGAGCTGTTTCAACCCGTGGCCGAGGACAAGGGAGTGGATTTGGTCGTCGAGATCGGCGCTGATCTCAAAGTTCGCGGCGTATTGCAGGGCTTGCAGCGCATGCTGGCCAATCTGATCGACAACGCGTTGAACTATACGCCGCGCCCGGGGACGGTGACCGTGTCGGTCAGCGGCGATGAGAAGCGCGGCGTCATCGCGGTGAAAGACACGGGGATCGGCATATCGCAGGACGAGCTGCCAAATATTTTTAAGCGCTTCTACCGGGGCGATCGCAGCCGATCGCGGCCGGGCACCGGCCTGGGATTGAGTCTCGTGCAGGCGATCGTTCACGCCCATCGCGGCCAGATCTCCGTCATCAGCGCGCCGAACGCGGGAACTACCTTTACCGTTATTTTGCCGGCCATACACATCGCTTCGTAGCTTTCTCTTCCGCCACCTAACCTTACGGATTTGTAATTTTCCCATCATATTACCCTTAGCCTCCCTTGCTAAGGTCGCTTTCAAAAGGAGGTGCATTATGAAAACCACTCTAGTTGACGTCATATTCGCGGCCGGCGCGGTTCTCGTTTTCAACGCAGTCGCCATTACGGCCGCCGCGGGAGCGACTAATTTTTGTCGGCTCACCTCGGAGAGGATGTTGCAGTCCTGTCTGGCAGAAGCGCACGGCGACTCCTGGCTCGCTTCAGCGAAGTGCAGCAACATCTCCGACGCCGCGGAGCGCGCGGCCTGCCGCCAGCAAGTGCAGCCGGATCATAAAGACGCGCGGCAGACCTGTCACGAGCAGAAAGACGCGCGGAACGCGGTCTGCAATCGGCTCGGCGGGGCGCGCTACGACCCGGTGATCGATCCGGCGAACTTCGTCTCTGCGGTCAACCATACTCTTTTCCCCCTGGTTCCCGGCACGACCTTCATTTACGAGGGTCAGACTGCAGCCGGCCTCGAGCACACCGAGTTTTCGGTGACCAACAACACAAAAGTGATTCTCGGCGTCACCTGCGTCGAAGTGCACGATATCGCCAAACTCGACGGCGAGTTGATCGAAGACACGCTCGATTGGTTCTGCCAGGATCAGGCCGGCAATGTCTGGTATTTCGGAGAAAACACGAAGGAACTCGAAGGCGGCCTGGTGATAAGCCTGGAGGGCTCATGGACGGCCGGCGTCGACGGCGCCAAGCCGGGAATCATCATGAAAGCCCAACCGGCGATCGGCGATTTCTACCGCCAGGAGTTTTCTCTCGGCAACGCCGAGGACCTCGCGGAAGTGATCGGCTTGAACGAATCCGTCACGGTTCCTTTTGGCTCGTTCAACAACTGCCTAAAGACCCTGGAGACTACGCCCATGGAACCCGATCTCCAGGAGCACAAGTTCTATTGCTTGGGGGTCGGCCTGGTGTTGACGATTGATCTGACCACCGGTGAAAAGTCGGAGCTGATAGCGATAACGCCATGAAGGAGTCAGCAGTAAGCAGTACGCAGCGGGGACAAAAGATCCCAAGTCTCTACTGCACTGCCGCTGCCTGCTAAAAATGGCTTGGTTTGTCAACGACTATCGGCTGAGGGTAAGGTAGCCTGTGCCGATGGCCGTTCGTACCATCAGTTCGATCTTGCTCTTTTGTCTGGCGCTCGCTGCAAGCAACGCCGGAGCACAGCAGCCGGAGGACGATAGGATATCCGACTGGAGAATCGACGGCGAGTACGAAGTCAAGCTGGACTATCGGAGAAACTTCGCTCTGGACAAGCGACACAGAGACGATCTCTTCCGTTTGGACCAGGAGTTCCAACTGCGCGCGTCTTACCGGTACCACGACTGGATTACATTTTTTATCGAAGGGAAGATACTCGGCGAGCACCAACTCTATACCGGCGGCGGCCGTCGAAAATCGGTCGGCGAGCCGGAGCGCGGCGAGACCTGGGTGCGCTTCGACCAGTTGTTCGGGCGCGACCTAAGGCTGAAGGTCGGCCGGCAAAACTTCGAAGAGCCGCGCCGCTGGTGGTGGGACGACGACCTCGATGCCGTCGCGCTGCGCTACCGGAACGAATCATGGTTTTTCGAACTCGGCGCGGGCAGGGAGCTCCCGCGGAAATCGTTGTCGGAAAAATTTATCGACCCCGAAGACGAAGGCGTGATCCGCGTGCTCGCGCGCGCCGACTGGCTTTATTTCAAAAACCACGGGCTCAGTCTATTTTTTCTGCACCAAAACGACACCTCGGCGACCGAGTCCCGTGGAGACCGGATTCAGCGCAATCGGGAGGATCCGAGCGACGCCAGGCTCTGGTGGGGAGGGCTTCGCGCTATAGGCAGTGAACCTTTAGCAGAACACGGCGAGCTTTCTTATTGGGCGGACGTCGCGATGGTGTTGGGAAAGGAAAAGCTTTTAGAACTTAGCGACGCGCGCGGCGACAAAAAACTGGTCACTTTCCGGAGGGATCACCGAGTGCGCGGTTGGGCCATCGACGTGGGCGGGCGCTGGGACACCGAGCTTCCCGGCCGGCCTTTGTTCACTCTGGGATATGCCGTTGGGTCCGGCGATAAAAATCCCCAAAGCGGCGACGATCGGGCCTTCCGCCAGACCGGCCTCCAGAGCAATGACGAAGAGTTTCGCACCTACGGCGAGCTAGTCAGGCCTGAACTTTCCAACCTGAGCATTCCGGTCGCCGCCGTGCGGTTCCCCGTCTTTGCCAAAAGCTACGTCGAGTTTTCTTACCGCCACTTTCGCCAACTTTACGCCGTCCCCTTCTTGCGCGAGGCGCGCGTCAAAGCCGAGCCGAACGGCATCGACAAGAACATCGGTCACGAGTGGATGCTCTATTCCCTGGTTAAACAATGGAACAAACTTGAAATCGAGCTCGTCGGCGCCGCGTTTCGGGCGGGCAGCGCATACGGGCCGCGGTCGGGAAAGATGGCCTACAGCTTTTTCACCAAAGTGACGTACGAGTTTTGACATCCCAGCTCATGGCCGACACCGCATGATAAGGCGAAAGTCTGTTTGGGGGCAACCACAAGTTCATAAAATGTCCACTTTTTCTGAGTCAACAACTATTATATAGTTCTTTTTCATGAAGACGATTTCAGCTACCCAATTCAAAGAGCACTGCCTGACTCTCCTGGACCAAATAGGCCTTGAGGGTATTATTATCACAAAGCACGGAAAGCCGGTTGCGAAACTCTTTCCGATTCACACCGACACCGCAAAGTTAATCGGAAGCTTCAAGGGCAAAATCAAAATAAACGGAAACATCTTATCATCTCGCGCGAAGTGGAATACTGAGCGTTGATTCGCCTACAGCTTTTCGTCAAAGTGACGTACGATTTCTGAACTACGCGCGGACGCCCGGCTTTTTCCTTCAGCGACATATACCGGTTGTTCTTTTTCCCGGTTGCCGGCCGGAAATTGATCCTTTCCCACGGATTCAAAAGAAACCCCAGCAGACTCCGCTGCGCGAGCTTCAAATACCCGAAGCACGAATGAAAGACTACGTTCAAATCATGAATTTCCGTCAACACAAGGAGAGACTTCTAAAGAACCCAAAAGTCCCAAAAGAATACGACAAGCTGGAGCCCGAGTTCCAACTGGCTCAGAGTTTAATCACGCTAGACTCAAGAAGGGATGGACACAGAAGAACAAGCAAGGATTGAATAGAATAGAAAGCACGACCCCAAACTGCGAACCCGGACCGCAATCGGGCCGAATGGCCTACAGCTTTTTTACCAAGGTGACGTACGAATTTTAAACTTCATGTCAGGGCAAACAGGCTCTTCGGGTTGTGGTAGGTAATTTTTTCGTACTGTTGCCCGGTGATGCCGCCCTTCTGTTTGAGGTTGCGCAGCGCTTCGATCTCGGTCGATTGATCGTTGTGCCCGTAATCGGTGCCGATAACCAGGTTGTCTTCGCCGGCGTACCTCATGATGTAATCCACGTCATCGTCCGTTTGGCAGGAAACGTATTGCCGGTACTCCTTCATCGGGTTGTCCGGCAATGTCTTTTGCTGCGCGCCCCAGCGGCGCTGCAAATCTTTCACAACGTAGGGAATCCATTGCGCCGCGGCCTCGGCCCAGTGAAACCGAAGCTTGGGAAACATCATCGGCAACTCGCCCATGATCACGGATTGGAATGCGCCGATCACGGGCAAGCGAAACTTCCAGAAGCTGCCGCCTCCGTTGTACTGTGACACGAGGTCTACGTTTTCCGGGTTGCCGTTGCCAACGTGCACTCCGATCGCCATGTCGAGCCGGCTTACCTCCTCGTAAAGCGGATAGAAGTACGGATCGGTGATGAGCCGGTTGCCTTCGATGCCGCGCATGAACACGCCGACGGCGCCTTGCTGTTTGCAAAATTTTAGCTCCTCCAATGATGCGCTCATATCGAGCAGCGGCAGCACGCAGATCCACCGGAGCCGCCCCTTTCCCTGCCGGTGAATGTCGGCGAGCCAGCGGTTGTAGCCTCTGCAGATAGCGATTTCCCACTGCGGCTTCTCGGTCACTTGCTCGATGAAAATAGTCGGATACAGCACCTGGGTGTCGATCCCCAGCTCGTCCATGTGATTCAAACGCGCCTGTACGTTTTCCATCTCGCGCGTTTCGCGCGGCGTGTGCATCGCGCGGCCGGTCCGCTCGGAAACTTCCGCCAGCTCCTGCGCGGTCATGACGATTCGGACCAGGCCGCGTATTTTTCCATCGACGAACCAGTATTCGCCCCCGTTCTCGCCGTACGGCCGTACGATGAGAGGCCGATACTTCTGGTCGGACCGCTCCATGAAATCCCACGTATGTTCCGACTCGACTACATGCGCATCGGCATCGATAGTCCGCATATCTCACACCTCCGGCGCGTCTTGCTTATCTTCCTGGCCCGGATTATTCACACGATCAGCCCTCAAGCGCGAGCCGCTCCGGGCGAGGGCAATAGAGAAAAGAAAAAGCTCGCGCTCTCGGGCTTCCGGCTTCCACGCGGGAACGGTTCCGCAGGGGGCGAGGATGAAAACCGCAGGCACAGGGACGCGGAGGTTCAATGGCTTGTGCGGCGCTTGGCAGCCCGGAGCATGGTATTTCGATTGTTTGTTGCAGTGCAAATGTCTCGACAGAGTCCACGAGGCACTGACCTATTGCCTGCGGCTGGAAGCCTCGCCCCTGAGGAACCGGGAAAATTGGCACTTTGTTCATAGGACTACCCGTGGGATGAATAATCTGGGCTGGTTCCCTGGCCGTGCCTTACCGCAGGAAATAAGGAGTGTCAACCAACGGCAAACGGATGGCCAAGCATCTTTTCTTCCGGACGGAAGATCGGATATAACTTTCTTACCGATGAAAGTCGTTCTCGTTCAGCCGCCGGTACAGGACTTCTATGATACCGACGTGCGGCTGCAGCCGATCGGCCTCTGTTATATAAAGGCCGCCGTCAAGAAACATCGGCCCCATGTCGAAGTCATCATCAAGGATTACCACCGAGGATGCGGACGCAGGACGGTGCCGATTCCGAAACCGCTCGGCTATTTATCCGAATACTATCTCGTCGCGGACCAATCGCCTTTTTCCACCTTCCATCAGTACTATCACTTCGGCCGATCTTACGACGAGATCGAGGCGGAACTGGCCGCGATGAAACCGGACGTTGTGGGAATCTCGTGCCTGTTCACTCCGTATTATCGAGAGGCGTTGGAAGTCGGTCGACGGGTTAAGAAAAGGCTTAACGTCCCGGTGGTGATGGGCGGCTCGCACGCGTCGGCGGCGCCGGAGGCGCTCCTCTCATCGCCGTATGTGGATTATGTGATCCGCGGCGAAGGGGAGAAGGCGTTCGTGGATTTTCTGGCTTTTGTTCAGGGTGAAATACCGATCGAAGCGGTGCCGAACCTGGCTTACAAAAAGGATGGGCAGCTCCGTTTCAATCCCATCGGCGACAACTTTCCTCCGGACGAGTTGCCGTTTCCCGATCTCAGCGACTTTGCTCCGTCGAGCTACAACCTCGCCGGCAAACCGATGACGTTCATGATCACGTCGCGGAGCTGCCCGCACAAGTGCTCGTTCTGCTCCGTCCACACGACGTTCGGTGAAAAGTACCGCCTCCGCTCTTTGGAAAACGTGCTGGAAGAAATCGAGCTCCGCTACCGCCAAGGTTACCGCGTGATCGACTTCGAAGACGATAACCTGACCTACTACAAAAGCACGTTCAAGGAACTGTGCCGACAGTTGATCGCGCGCTTTCCCAAGGGAGCGCTCCAGTTGGTCGCGATGAACGGCATCAGCTATCTGAGCCTGGACGAAGAAGCGCTCGAGCTGATGGCAGAGGCCGGATTTTCGCACTTGAATCTGGCGCTCGTCAGCTCGGATAAGACTGTTCGAGAGACGACCAAGCGGCCGCACACGCTCAGCGCCTATCTGAAAGTCGTCGAGAAAGCCTTTCAACTCGGCTTCAAAATCGTCTCGTATCAAATCCTCGGTCTCCCGAATGAGAGCCTGGCTAGCATGATCCAGACTTTGGCGTTCAATGCGCGGCTGCCGGTCTTACTGGGGGCGTCGCCGTATTACCAGACGCCGAATGCGCCGATCGCACGAAACATCGACTTTACCGAAGACGACTACTTACGCTCGCGGCTCACGGCGATGGCGGTTGAAACCGACGGGTTCGACCGTAAGGACATCTACACTCTGTTCATCACGACGCGCATCATCAATTTCCTCAAAGGCCTGCCGCTTTGTTCGGCAGCCCCACTCACAGATTTAATGAGTCGATCATGGACCGACAAAAGATTGCAGATCGGCTTCGAGCTGCTCAAATATATCGCCGAGACGCAGCGGCTTTATTTCTGGACGAAGAACGGCTTGATCGAAAACGAAAGGTTCAGAAGCGAAATTTTCCTGCGCGTCCTCGCGGAGGCGGGTGAGATCTCGTGTCAGAACGGCAGTGCAATCGAGGCTAGCGGCTTCGCGCGCCCGGTCGCTTCACGCGCCCGGCTTCCAGCCGGAGGACTTGACAACCACCCTCTCACGGCCATCGAAGAAGCTTGTGCTGCTTACGCTCCCAGGGAGTTTCCTCACCCAGTTTCGCTTTCAGCGGCCGCCCGAGCCGCGCGGCTTCGATGACGGCGATGCCCAGCTCCTGTGAGCGGCGCGCGCGCGTAATCCCGAACTCCGGCTCGACGCTTTCGGTCACCGCACGATAAAGGCCCGTGAGCTCCGCCGCGCGCGCGAGCCCGTCGGCGATGCCGTCTTTCTCCACGTCCGTCATGACCCGGTCGGCGAAGGGGTTTTGAAATTCGACCGGCGGCTGGGTTTCATAAAAAAATCGCTCCGGAATATCGCGCTCCCCCTCTCGGCGCGCCACTATCTTCATCGGATAATCCGCCGCCGTCCCGTTCTCGACCTGGTGCAGCCGGCTCACCCCGCCGTCTTCGCCGACGATGTACCCATGGGTTCCTTCGACGGCGGTGACGCGTGGTCGCCCCCAGCGGTGCGGCTTGGTCCACGTCGTGACATATTCGCATGAGGCCGTGACGCCGTTGGCGAAACTCAGGAGCGCGTTCACCCACGTCTCTTCCGCCGCGCCCTCGCAGCGCGTCGCCGACGCCGATATCTCCTCGACGTCGGCGCCGGCGTAGAGCTGAAACAGGCTCATGATGTGGTAGCAGCTCTCATGGTTGGCCGGGGCGTTGTAAGCCGAAAGATGGACGACCTCTCCGATCAAGCCCGCCTCCAGCGTCATCCGATTCAGCCGTTCAGCCGGCCGGCGGCCGTAGTTTTCGCCGACCTCGACTTGCACCCCGGCTTTCGCCGCCGCCTCGGCGATGAAATCCATCATGGCGCGCGTCGGCGCCAGCGGAGTTTCGATCAGCATGTGAACGCGGTAGTCGGCGGCCGCCTTGGCAACGAGATGATGGCTCTGCGGCGGCGTGGCGATGACGACGGCGTCGAGCGACTTCCGGCTCAAGAGCTCATCTACGTCCGAGTATGCATCGCAACCCAGGCGCTGCGCCAAGGCCCGTGCGCTCGTCGCGTTCACATCGCAGATACCGGCGAGCTCAAAAAACTCGGGCAGCTCGACGATCGTGGCGACATGAGCCCGGCCCCGCCTTCCCGCGCCCACGACTCCGATTCGGAGTCTCATTTAAAGGCGCTCGCGGGAGCAGGCTCCAGCGCCGCTTTTCGCTGTCTCAAGTAGTCGTCGATGCTCATGTCGGCAGGGATTGTCTCTTCGGTCACGTTCAGTCCGGGAAATCGGTTCCGCTCCGCTTCGCGGATCACGTGTGGAGGATCCTCGCCCTCCTGGACCTTTTGGACTGCGCGCAAAAGCATGCGGCGCGCCCTGGCGACGCCCCGATCGGACGCGACGAGATGCTCCTGAGTTCGGTCCTGAATCTCCCCCGTGCTCTCGGAAGCGCACGAGTCATGAACCACGAAAATCGGCCCCATGCCCGAAAAAGTATCCGTGCGCTGCTCCTCGCGGTCCTGGAGATATCGGTTCTGGCGATTGCGAATGAAGCGGAAGTCAGGCGTCGTCACCGAGGCTCGCTCCCGCGTGTGCGCCTTATCGATCGGCCCCGAGCGCTTGAAGGCCATCGAGAATCTCCAGTGATGCGTGTCGTCGATCGGCACGTGCCAGTTCATCAAGTAACCGTCGCCTGGCGGGACCGGGCCGCCGCCGACCGCGCAGAGATTCGGCAGAACGAAATTCGAAGACCGTACTGCCGTGCGCTCGGCGTCTACGCGGTAAAAGGCATAGATGCAAATACCAAACTCGGTCTCATCCGCTTCGACCCGCGGCGGCTGTGCGCGGGTGTCAAAAGCGGGACTCACCCGCTCCTGATCGATCGGAACGCGGCTCTGCTTTAAGCGGCTGCCGGGAAGAAAGCGGTGGAGAAAGAAAGGATGCACCGGATCGAGGTTACCCTCGTTGCCCTGAAGGTAGCTGCACTCATGGTAGTACTTGTGAATCCAGCGATGAGCGTCCGGCACGTTGAAAAATTCGTAGTTGGGAAAGAGCGGCGGTTCGCCCGGTCCCATGTAAGTGAACACCACTCCGGCGCGCTCGACGCACGGGTAAGCGGGGTGGCGAATTTGATCCCGCTGCGCGCCGCCGCTGGGTTCGCCGGGCTGTTCGAGACAGCGGCCATGTATGTCGTAGAGCCAGCCGTGATAAAGGCAGCGTAACCCGCCGTCTTCGACGCGACCGTAGCTGAGATCCGCCCCGCGATGACTGCAGTGAAGCGCCAGAAGTCCCGGCCTTCCCTGATCATCCCGAAAGATAACGAGATCCTCGCCCAGGAACCTGAGCGGCAGAGGCGAACCTCCGGGAAGCAGCTCGACGGAAAGCGCGGCCGGCTGCCAGTAGCGCCTGAGCAGCGCTCCGCCGGCCGTGCCGGGCCCGATCCGAGTCAACAGATCATTCTGCTCTTTGCTCAGCATGCTCTGCTCAAGAAACCTAGTCCTTAAACTTTCCCAGTTCTTTCTGTATCTCCTGAAGGAGCCTCGTGTCTATGATCTTCGAGGGCGGGACATCGGCGATTTTCTCGCCCGCCTCCCGGGCAAATTGCAAAAGAAGAGAAACGCCTTTCTCGCTCATGGCGCCATCCGGCGTAAGGACGGCCGCCTGCTGCGCGTGAACGTCGGCGGCCTCCTCGAGCGTGAAGTTAAAACGCCGAGAGATGAATTCCGCCGCCTCCTTCTTATGGCTCAGGAAATAGCGCACGCTGCGGATGGTCGCTCGGATCATCTTGCGGACCTCCGGCGGCTTCTGAGCGAGTTTTTTTTCCGTTACCGCCAATCCGACGGTGGGCGCGCTCGCCGCCTCGCCCAGATCGATCAGCTCGCGAAAGCCCATCTTTCTCCCGGCCATATTGACCGGGAAGGCGACGACGGCGGCATCGACGGAGCGGCTCTCCATAGCCTGAAGCCGCGCGGGTGAAGAACCGACCAGAAGCCAGGCGATGTCTTTAACCGCAACTCCTTTTTGCTCCAGCGCCGTGGCGGCGGCATTCTGGGCGGTGCCCTTGATCGAATCGACGCCGATCCGTTTTCCTTTGAGATCGGTCGCGGCCTTGATCTCCGGTCGAACGATGAGATACCAAAGCGAACGAGTATCGATCCCCATTACGAGTTTGATGGGCACGCCCCTGGCCGCGGCGCGCGTCGGCCCGCCAAAGCCGATAATGTAATCGACCTCGTCCGCCATCAAGGCGGCCAGGGCAACGTTAGAGCGGATAACGATCAATTCGAGATCGATCCCTTCCTCGCGGTAGATTCCCTTGCGAACCCCCAACTCCACCGGTGAGAAAGAGACGGCGACACCCGGCATGGACGCTCTGACCCGAATGGCGTCCGCCGCTGTTTTGTCCTGCGTCCATGCTTCGCGCACGGGCAACACCGACAAGATGACGACGGCAAAGAGGGCGAGAGTTTGGATTTTCACGGCTAGTGGGCGGATCGTGTCTGGTTCTTACAACAAATGAAGCCCGCAGCCAAGACCCAGAACGACGAGAGCCGGGCTCTTTCGAGTTCGGGGCTGTTTTGAATTTTAATTTCGGCAGTTGTTACGCCATACTCTCGATCATTCGTCCTGGCAGGCAGTTTAAAACATCCATCAGTTGGCCGGCATTTGTCAGCCTAGCGACCGACCAGGCGGTGTCGATCATAGCCGACTGTTGTTTGTCATCCAAGACGCCTTCACAGCAGGAGCGCGCCTTGGCTTCCAGATCGGCGTCGCTCAGCGGGTTTTCCGGTCCGCCGCGGTAGCGCTCGTCGGCCCAGCCCTCGACGGTACGGCCGTTTTTCAGTCGAATCACTATCCGCGAGCGCATCTTGTCGAAGCCCATCTTTTCGATCTCGGGGTCGAGCTCGGTCGATATGCGCCGTTGCATGGCTTTCGTGGGAGCGGAAGCAACGAACTCATCCGAGAACTCGCGTTTCCCGGCCTTGCGTGCAAGCGCGATCATCGTGAGCGCCGCGGGCAGAGAAAATTTCGCCTGGAGGTGATTCGCCGCGACGGGATAACGGATCGGTTTTAAAATATTTGTTCCGGCGTAAACCTTGACCGCTTCGATGTCGTCCGGTTTGACGTCGTACTCTGTCACGAGCTTCAGCATCAGATCGATCGTCGGATGCGTCAGTACGCCGCAAGGATAGGGCTTGATCGAGACTCCGGGCTCGACGATGCTCCAGGTTTTTCCGAAGCCCTGGAAAATTTTGTCGGCACTGACGCCGCCGCCGTGGACGGCGAAAAAACCCCACGGACCGTCTAATGCTTCCGGGTCCGCCGTGAACCCTCTCGCTGCGAGAACTGCGGCGGTGACGCCGTTCTCGGCCGCGCGGCCGACATGCAGCGGCTTCACCATCGTGCCGAAGTTGCAGCGAATGCCGGCGGCGAAGCTCGCCGCGATGCCGAAGCCGCTCAGCAGTTTGTCTCCTTTCAACACCAGCAGTTTCGCCGCCGCCGCGTATGCGCCGAAGGTGCCGACCGTCGCGCTGGAGTGCATGCCTCTCAGATAATGCTGCGGCAACATCCATTCGGAGATTTTACATTCGACTTCGAAGCCGGTGAGAAAAGCGAGCATAAAAGTTTTGCCGTCTATGCCGCCGAGCTTCTGCGCCATCACGAGCGCGGCGGATAGCGGCGGAATCGTCGGATGGGTCAAGAGTCCATAGACGTGGGCGGGATCAAAGCTTACCTGGCTGTCGTCCCAGTCGTGCGCATGACCGGCGGTGCCGAGGACGCGCGCCGCCATCGGCGCCGGAACTTTTTTTTCGCCGCGGCCGAGCAGAAGCGCCTCCGGCCTCCCGCCCATCTTTTCCGCTTCATCCATGAGAATTCTAACCGAATGCTCCTCCGATCCGGCGACGCAGAGGCCGAGACCGTCGAGCAAACAACGCGTGCCGATGCGCACCGCCTCGGCGGGAATTGAATCGAAGCTCACGTTCTCGACGAACTCGGCGGCTGCGGCCGTCGTCTTCAGGCCGGCGGGCATAACGGCGAACGCGTTCGAATCGGCGGTCATGAGGAAACCTCCTCAGGTAGTGGGCAAAATAGTAGCACAGAACGGATGCGAAAACTTTTCTTCGGCGCGGCAACGACCCGGCTCGGGCGTGGAAAGAAAATCTCACACGTGATAACTTTACTCGGGCTGCCTATGCGACTCGCTTTATGGTGCACGAATTACTTTCGAGGATTCGGCGGGGCCGAAAAGTTCGTCAACGACCTCTTGAACGGATTTGCCGACCGCGGCACCGATCTTTTCCTGATCGCCGGCAGGTCGGGTCCGGGCCAAAGAGACAATCCTCACTATGAGCCGCTGCATCCGAAAGTGAGGATTTACCAGAACGACTTTTCGAACCCCTTCGATTCGCTCAAGGCGCCGTTGATTTTTCCTCTTAGGCTGGCTCAATATCTCAAAGCAGCGGCCCAGCTGTGGCGGTTTTTTCGGCGCAGCAGGCTCGATCTCGTTCATCTGCACTTCGTCGGTTTCGACGTTTTGCTGCTGGCGTTATACAAGTATTTCTTCAAATATCGCCTCGTCGTGACCTTCACGGGCACCGATCTCGAAACGGCGCTGACGAGCGCAGCCGCCCGGCTCAAGGTCAGAATAGCTCTTAAATGCGCGGATGCCGTGACCGCGGTTTCTCAAGACCTCTGCCGCAAACTTGAGACCAGCTTTTTTTTTTCGCAAGCCCTCTACGTCCCTAACGGCATCGACAGCCGTCGAATACGAGCCTACGCCGGGCCGTCTTTGCCGGAGATCAGGGAAGATCAGTTTGTCTATTGCGGCAGGCTCGTCGCCGTCAAGCGTGTCCGCTTTTTGATCGATGCCTTTCATCAATGTCTCCAGCGAGGTTGCGCCAAGGATCTTTACATTGCCGGCGGCGGCGAGGAAACCGGCGAGGTCCGGGCGGCGATTCGCGCTCTCGGCATATCGAATCGCGTCATCGCCCTCGGAGCCTTGACTCACCGCGAGACCGTCGGCTTGATCGATCGCAGCAGGTGTCTGTTGCTGAGCTCGCTCAGCGAAGGCTGTCCGTTGGTGGTCCTGGAAGCGCTGGCCCTGGGGAAGCCGGTGATCGCACCCGAAGTGGGAGGATTGAAGGATCTGCTCGCTCACGGCGAAGGCGGGTATTTGTATCCGCCGGATAGGCAAGATATGTTTTGCGAGCTAATCTTGAAAATGGCCGCGGATCGAGCCCTGGCGATGAAAGCCGGGGCCGGAGGACCCATGATCGTGAACGATAACTTCGAGTTGGAATCCGTCCTGCGCCGCTATTTAGGCGTGTACGATGCGGTCACCCGCCGCCTCGGCTCTAACCCTCTGGCGCCGACATGAGACTGGCCATCTGGAATACCAACTACGCCCGGCACTACGGCGGCGCCGAGAGCGCGGTGCATCAACTATTGAACCGCTTTGCCGAGCTCGGGATAGAGACGTTTCTCTTCACCCACGACTCCGACATCCACCACGCCGCGGGTCATTTTTTCGAGCCCTTGAACTCCGGCGTCAAAGTCTATCAAAACAGCTTCTGCAACCCCTGGGACTTCTTGCATCGACCCGTCGTCTTTGCCGTCAAATTCTTGAAATATCTGAAAGCCGCCGTTCAGCTGGGCTTCTTTTTGCGCCGCAACAAGATTCACGTCATTCACCTCCACTATGTTTCCTGGGACATCGCGCTGCTCGCCGTCTACAAATACTTTTTTTGCTATCGTCTGGCCGTTACCTTTCGCGCCGGTGAAGATTTGATCGCGCGCTATCCCGGACTATCGCGGCTCAAAATCAGGATCGCCCTCAAGTCGGCCGACCGCGTCACGACGGTTTCCAACGACCTCTGCGAGAAGTTGAATGCGGACTACGGTTTTTCAGACGCCGTTTATATCCCCAACGGCGTCGACGTGACGCAACTCCGGGAATGCGCGCTGCGACACCCGCCGGCGGGCATCCGTGACGACAACTTCATTTTCTGCGGAAGATTTACCGCGCAAAAAAGACTCGCGTTCTTGATCGAGGCCTTTCATCAGTGCCTGAAACGGGGCTGCGAGCAGGTCCTCTATCTCGTCGGAGACGGCGAAGAGCTGGACAAGATCAAGAAGCTCGTCCGTTCCCTGGGAATCGAGGATAGAGTCATCGCGTTGGGCGCGCTGTCCCACCCGCAAACTCTGGGCGTCCTCCGGCACACCCGTTGTCTTCTCCTCACGTCGTCGTTCGAGGGTTTTCCGCAAGCTGCGATGGAGGCCATGGCGCTGGCGAAACCCGTGATTGCCTCCGACGTCGGAGGACTGAGGGACCTCGTCATGCATGGCGATACCGGCTATCTTTATCCGGCGGACCGGCAAGATATCTTTTGTGACTGCCTGATGAAAATTTCCAAAAATAAAACTCAAGCCGAGGAAATGGGCGCCAGGGGCTTCCAAGTCTTGTCCGAACGCTATCCCCTGAAAGCCGTCGTTCAAGAATATTTGCGTCTCTACGAATCGCTCGGATTCGTCCCCTAGCGAGGACCTCTGCTCGACCGCGCCCCGAAAGCAAGAACGATGTTCGACCGACGAACCCCTTCGTTGACTCAAACGCTGACGACTTACAGAGAAATATCCGCGGACCGCCTGGGAGAATTTCTCCGGTTGGGGTATAAGCAGCGCCGTTTTTTTCCCCACCGGTTTTATTTTTTGCCCAAGGGCGGTCCCGACGGCCTCAAGATGGCGCGGCGCATGTGTGGAGTGAACGATCCCAACAAGCTATGGGAAGTGGTGCTCTACGCGCACCCCCCTTTCCTGGACGAATTTCCGCGGGAGTTGTTCTTCGATTCCGAGCTCGTCTGGCATCAGCAGCAATTCGGGCAGGCGGGACAGATCGCCACCGCCAACCTCGTCGTGAAAGGCGCCGATGTCTACGGCATGAATTATCTTTCCGATATCGTGCAGCGCATATCCAGGCGCAAGGAATTCAAGACGCGGATTGAAAACCGGTTCAAGGGTTGGCCCAGCATGCTGCTGAACAGTATCGTTATTTTCGCCGTCGAGAAGCGTCTGAAAAACATCTATTCACCCACTTCGGAGCTCGTCCTGCGGCATATCCCGCCCTCACGGGGCGCCGGAAAGGAGCTGTTCGAGAGGGTTTACGACGCTGCCGTTTGCGAACAATTTCCCGCAGCCCGAAAAGACGGGTGGTGGCGGATCGAGGTCGCGCGAGCCGCGGATAAAGCGGTCGTTCCGGAAAAACAGACCGCGCCCATCGCGGCCCAAAAACGCATCTGCCTGTGCCACGACGTCGAACGAGGCTGGGGCCATCGCCGCGCCGACCCGGAGCTCGCAAAGTTGGCCGAGCGGACTTCCCCCGGCTACCTGGACAAGATGCTCGCCGTCGAGCGGTCGATGAACGTCAAAGCGACGTATCATGTGGTGGGGGGATTTTTCAACGAAGTCAGGGAAAAGATCGAAAGCGACGGGCACTCGATCGCGTTTCATTCCTACGATCATCAGAGCCCCCGATTCTGGCCTTTGGCGCAAGCGCGCGACAAAATTACGCGCGCGATTGCGCCGCAGAGGGCCTCCTCCCTGCGCCGAACGGCCGACCAATTGGCCGCCGTGCGCCAACTCGACTATAGAATCAAAGGATACCGGCCGGCTCAGTCGAAGCTCACGAGAGAGTTCAGCGACCGGCGATTGTGCTTTCATAACTTCGAATGGCTGGCCAGCTCGGCCTATTCCCTGGGCATCGGAGCGCCGAAAATGGAAAATCGAATCGTAAAAATTCCCATTCTCTTCGACGATTTCGGCATGTACAAACGCGGCATGTCCTACGCCGAGTGGGAGCGAAGGGCCCTGGACTTGATCGGGCGAAACGATTTCGTCGCGTTCAGCCTGCACGATTGCTACGCGCAGTATTGGCTGCCCCCCTACGGCGAATTTTTAAAAAAAGTCGGCGCTCTGGGGGCTTTTGCAACTCTCGATCAAGTCGCCGGCGACGCGATCTTCGCCGGCGCGGAATAAGCCCGATCGGCATGGCCGGAAAAATCATCAAAACAGACGACGGAAACCGGCGGAGACTTACCGAGCACTATGCAGTAGAAAAAGAGCTGGCCGGCCGGCTCAAGGCCGCACGGCCGAGCGAGAGAAGAAAGGCCTACTCCGCCGTGTACGACGAATTGCTCCGGCGAGTGCCCCATCATCCGCAATTAAGCCTGATCGCCGATGCCGAACAGGCCCGCAGAAAAATTTCTCGCCAGTTGCATTCCCTCAGGAGGTTCTTGAGGCCGGACAGCGTGTTTCTGGAGATCGGCCCGGGCGACTGCGCCCTGGCGCTCGAGGTCGCCGGGCGGGTGCAAAAGGTCTATGCCGTCGATGTTTCGGCAAAACTCAGCGCGGCGGCGTCTTTTCCGGAAAATTTCGAGTTGTTGATCTCCGACGGCGTGAGCGTTCCGGTTCCCGGGAACAGCGTCTCGATCGCCTATAGCTATCAGTGCATGGAGCACCTGCACCCGGATGACGCGGTCGAGCAGCTCCATAATATTTACCAGGCACTGGCGCCCGGCGGCCGATATCTCTGCATTACGCCCAATCGGTTGGCCGGACCGCACGACATCTCGAAGCACTTCGATGAAATCGCCACGGGATTCCACCTGAAAGAATACACCAGCACGGAACTCGTGGAGCTGTTCAAGAAGGCCGGTTTTGGAAAAATCAAGCGCTACGTTGGCGGCCGCGCCTTGTTGCGTTGGGTTCCCATACGAGCCTACGAAGAAATTTTGCGCCAATTGCCTTGCTCGACTCGCCGGCGGTTGGTCGCCCGGCTGCCTTTCGGGGTCTTATGGGATATTGCGATCGTAGGAACGAAATAGCGCCGCAGCGCGACGCGAGGATCGCCCGGGGCGGGGATGGGTCTCGGAATGGCGAAGATCGTTTCCGTCTATAACGCCTGGCGCAGGAGTTTCGAGCCCGCCGACATGTCTTACATCCGGTGGCTCAAGATTTCCGAGGCGCTGGCCCGGCGCGGCCATTCCGTGGATCTGGCCACGAACGAGCCCCGTTGGTGGTTGCGCCGCGCGCCGGTCGCCATGGCGCAAAATTTAAAAAGAGTTCCTATCGCGAAGGTCAGGTGGAAAGACTACGACGTCGTCAAGACGTTGTTTCACGTCGGGTTCGACACGCTGGAGACTTACGGCGGCGACCGGCATCCTTTTATCATCTCAAAGCTGGGCTCGATCGTCGCGCCCCAAGACGCGGAAGGAATTTACTTCTACGGCCGGGTTCGTAAGAGACTCTACGCCACGCAGGAAAAAATTCATCGCCGCAGCCGTTACGTCACGGTTTTGTCGCAACCGGCCAAAGACTTGTGGCGCGAGTGCTTTCATTCCAGCGACAATATCCTGCTCGTTCCGGGAGGAGTGGACCGCGACATCCCGTCCGCCGGAGCGGACCCTTATCCCGCGCGGCAAGGCACGCGTTGTCTTTTCGCCGGGCACGTTTATACGAAGCGTTCCCAGCCCGAGGCCAACCGCGTGCTGACGACCAAGTTGAACCGGCTGGGAGAACTGTTCTCGCGCCGCGGCGGCCGCTTATACATGCTGGGGTCGGGCGACGTCTCCGGCCTCGACGGTAAACACGTCACCTATCTCGGCGTAGCCTCGTACGACCGCGCCTGGGAATATTTCCATCACGCCGATGTCGGCCTCGTCGTAGCGGCGGGCGAATTCAACCACAACAACGAGAGCAGCAAAATCTACCACTACTTGCGCGCCGGGTTGCCGGTTGTCAGCGAAGCGGGCTTTCCCAACGACAATGTCGTCGTCGAATCGAAACTCGGGTTCGTCGTCGCGAACGGCGCCCTGGAAGCGATGGCGGCCAAGGCCGCCGAAGCCGCGGACAAGGCGTGGGATCGCGAATACGCGGTGAGTTATATCTTGAATCACCACACCTGGGATCGCAGGGTCGAAGTCTATCACGAGCTGCTCCGACAACATTTCGGCTGAGGAACCTTAGATCGAAATGAAGGTCGTTATCGCGAACTTCTCCAAGGCCGTAGCTTCACGAGAGAATTATCGGGCCTACTGGGAGAGTCACGCCCAACCGGAGAGAGGAAAACGGCTTTCGTTGTTTGAATACAAAGCCGACTGGGGCTTTCATATCTACGCTCCGGGCGTTTACTTGATGGATCAAGGCGTCGCCCAAGAAGTGGAGTTCTGGGATTTTGCCGAACAAAGATCCACTTCGTATCACCCGTACGGCGTCTTGAACGTCACGTTCCACAACGAACGCGACTGCAAAGCCTACATCGACCGCTACGGTTGCCCGGATTTGTACATCCAGCACGGCGGGGTGGCCGGACAAGCGATCCTGCGCTATCTCAAGGGAAAGTCTTTCACGGTTTACGTGCCGGCGCTCCGATACGGATATCGGATCGAACAGCTCATCGACCGCCTGGGCAATTTTCGCGCGTCGTGTTACCTCGTCGATTCCGAAGAGTATCTCGACGACCGATCCATGCTCTACGTTCCGGTCGTCAATACGAGCCAAATTCGTCCGCGCGACGGCGAAAAGAAAAGAGACTTCATCTACCTCGCGCGCAACTACGGCGGCAAGCGCCACGACATCGTTCTCAACGCCGTTCGCGGCACCGCCATGACCGGCCACTTCCATCCGGTGGACGCCGCCAAGTTGGACCTCCAGAACACCCGGGTCACGACGAGCGATTGGGACCAAGCGGACGTGGTCGGGCTCCTGACCACCTCGCGCATAGCCGTCTACGCGGGCGACTCCACGTCGAATCCAGCCGCGATGTGGGAATGCGTCGCCGCGGGACTTCCCATCGTCGTCAACAAAAACATTCGGGGCGGCAAACATCTCGTCGTCCCCGGCGTGACCGGAGAGTTTGCATCGGAGGAGGATTTCTACGACTGTATGCGTTATGTGCTAGAGAATCGCGGCCGTTATCGGCCCCGAGAATATTTCATCGAGAACTGGGATACGGTTCAAACGCTGGAGAAGTACATGGCATTTTTCCAAGCGATGGGATGGAATCGGTAGCAATGTTTCTGCTGGGAGGTCCCGCGTTCAGCGGCAAGACGCTTCTGGCGCACTTATTGAACCAGGACGGATTGGTCTGTCTCGACGAGCCCGACTTTCACGATCCGAGCCAGAGCCATCGGGGCATTCCTTTTTTGGAGAAACTCTTTCCCGATAAAACCTTCCCTGCCAGGCCCGAACGGAAACTGAGCGCCCGTGAAGCCGTCGAGCTCATCGCCGAATGCCAAGAGATCATCCGGCCGCACAATCTGGGCGTTAAAACGGCCAACTGGGTTTTCGTGGAATATGCCCGGATCTACAAAAAATTGGGTTATCCCGTGATCGCCGTCGTCCGGGATATTCGCGATGCCTTTGTGGAAGCGCCGTTGCCGGAATGGGTCACCGAGAAAAGACTCAACAAGGCATACCGCCTGATCTGGGCGAATGCTAGGTTATATGATCTTTGCTTACGCTACGAAGATCTGGTGACCCAACCCGAAGAGGTCATGGCGGAAATCGCCGCGACCTTGTCGCACCGGCTGGAAGTCAAATACCGATGGAGCGCCGAGAGCGTTCACCCGACCATGTTCAAACTGGAGCGACACGGCTTGCTCCGGCTCGGCGCCATTACCACGAGCCAAGTGGGGATCTGGAAGAATTCCGACGTGGAGCTGAGCAAAGCCACTCACAAAACCGCCGTGATGATGGGATATTCCCGATGAGAGCGTCTTCATGAGCCGCGCCTTCGACGTCGTGATCGTGCCTGATTTTTTATGCGCCGAGTCCGCCACGTTCGAAGCGCGAACGCTTTTATTTCTCGCCTCGTGGCTGGCCAACGAAGGCCGGGGACGCAATTTTCCTCTGCATCTGGCCTGTATCGGCGCGCCGCCGCCGAGCGTATGCCGGTTGGCCGAAAAAGCCCGCGCCTCGATCACCGTGCACCCGCCGGTAGGCGCGGAGCTCTGGGGATCGGCGAACAAGCTGCGCGGCCTGGAAATTCACGGCCGGGAGGATCGCGTCCTTCTGCTGGACGCGGATGTGCTGGTGCTTTCGGATTTCAGCGCGCTCGCCGACATGGGCCGCTGCATTGCGGCCGCTCCGGCGAACACGCTGCAAATCCCGGAGCCATACTGGCGAAGAATCTACCCGGCGCTCGGCATGGAGCCGCCGGACGAGCGCATAGCATGCGTCAGGGGCGAGCTGGAGAACGACCCCCGGTCGAGCTCGATGTATCCTTACTACAATTCGGGCGTGCTCTTTCTGCCCTGGGGCTGTGAATTGCGGCCGATTTGGGAAGAGCACATTCGGCGCATCGCGTCGCTCTTCAACGAGCGCGACGAGATTTGGCAGGCCGTAGCCTATGAAGACCAGGCGGGTCTCGCGCCGGCGATCGAATTGCTGCGCCGGAAGGGCGTTCCATTCGTGCGCCTTCCCGCCGCCTTCAATGCCAACTGGCTGTACATGTACCGGCGGGAGCTGCCGATCAAAGAGATCAAGCTCTTCCACGCGTTTGGTTTGTTTCGCAGGATGACCGAGGGTGTGCACGCTCTAGGCCGCGAGCTTGGGCGCTACCGGACGAGACTCATCCAGAGCCTGATCCACGAGTCTAAGCGGGACCGTTTTTTCGGCCGGGCCCGAAGGCTGTTGCCTGCCGTCGTGGACGCCTGCGTCTTGAGCCACGCGCTTCGGAGATGTTACCGGCGCGACGTCGCCGGATTGCTGGCCGGCGCCGTTGAATGAGATGTCTCGTTCCGTCGAGCAAAAAATCGCCGCGAGGAGTTATCGCGACAGCCACACGAGCAAGGCTTGCGCCGCCGATTACGAGGCGCATTACGCTCGTGGACGCGGCTACCTTTACTGGCAGCACTTTGAGAAACCGTATCTCGAGAAGCTATTCGCCCGTTTAGGAAAAGAAATTCCGGGGCGGTATTTGGATTTCGCGTGCGGCACGGGCCGTGTGCTTCAACTGGCGACGCCCTTTTTTAGCGAATCGGTCGGCATCGACGTATCCGAGGGCATGCTGGCCGTGGCGCAGCGAAATGCGCCGACCGCCCGTCTGATTCGAGCGGATCCAACCGTCGCTCCTCCGGAGGTCGGAACCTTTGCGGTGATCTCGCTGTTCCGTTTTTTATTGAATGCGGAAGATCCTCTGCGCAAGAGCGTCCTCAGTTGGCTGCGCAGCGTCATCGCGCCGGAGGGCGTGCTGGTGGTCAACAATCATCTGAACCGATACAGCATCTCGGGCGCCTTCTGCCGGCTGCGCAACCTCGCCCGCCGCGGTCACGGCGATCCGGTCCTTTCGGACGTCCAGGTCGAAAGCTTGCTCCGGGACTGCGGCTTCAGGATTTTCGAGCGCTACGGTTTTGGCCTGATCCCGCCCTCCCGTCATCATGGGGTTTTTCCCGGGACTTTTCTCCTCTTTCTCGAGAAGCGGTTGCAACGGATCGAGGCGGCGCGGAAATATACCCAAGATCGGATCTATCTGTGCCGCCCGGTTTGAGATGAGTCGTCTATGAGCGCGAGCGATCCCCGACTGACCGTCATCATGCCCCTCAAAAACTATCATGACGGCTTTTTGCGGCAGGCTTTAGCGTCCGTCATGCGCCAGACCTGCCCTCTCTGGCGGCTGCTGGTCGTCGTCGAGCCTGAGGATTTCGAATCCTTTCAGACGTTGCTGCAAAACGAGCGCGCCGATCCGCGCGTCGAAATCATCGTCAACCGGGGCCGAAGGCTCGCCGGCGCCATCAACTCGGGCATGAAATCGGCGACGACGGATTTCGTCGCTCTCTTGCTCGCCGACGATCTATGGTCCGACGATGCGGTGGAGACGTTGAGCCGGTACATCGGCGACAATCCGGGAATCGATTTCTTTCACTCCTCCAGGCGCTATCTCGACGAACAGGGCCGCTTCATCAGCTCCGTTTACCCGAGCCGAGAGAGCATTCGGCTCGAGGATTTCAAGTTCGGCCCGGCTAAACATCTCCTCTGCTGGCGCAGAAGCAAGGCCTTGTCCTTCGGCGGATTGGATGAGTCTTTAAGCTCGCTCGTCGGACCGGACGACTATGATTTTCCCTGGACCATGGCCGAGAACGGCGCCACGTTCAAGGCCGTCAAGGAGTGTCTGTACTATTACCGGAACCATTGCGAGTGCTATCGACTGACCACCCATACGCCGTTGAGCGTCAACCGCCGCGAGGTCGGCAGAATCCTCAGAAAGCACAAGGTTCCCGTGCTCGCCCGGATCTTCATATTGATCAAAAAACGGCTCGAAGCCCGAATCGGGAGTCCGTGTCTTTACCGGAGCAATCTCGACCGATGGATAACCCGGGCTTTGGGATACGACGTCCGCAAACGCTGGAAACAGGTCACTTATAAATGAACCGTCGTCCGTAAGGCCATGAACGCTGATTCGCGAACTCTTTTCCTCTGGTCCGTGCTGAAGCCGCACCGCAAGCCGGCGGTGTTGCTGATTTCGCTTTCGCTGCTCGCCTCCGCTTTCGAAGGCTTCTCGATCGCCCTCCTGGTTCCCCTGCTGAGCGCGCTGCAAGAGGCGCAAAACCATGACCAGTTGCCGCGGGTTCTCAAAGTCATCGCCCGGCTCCTGGAGGGCTACCCGTTCAAATCCCAGGCCCTCGTCTCCATCGGTTTGATTGTCGCGGCGATAATGCTGAAGAACTTGTTTCTCGCCCTTTCCATTTATATCGGTTACGGCTTGACCACTCGACTGGTCGTCGATCTGAGAAGCCGCGCCATGGACACCTTGCTGCAGGCGGGAATCGGATTTCACAACAACGCCAGGATCGGCCATCTGGTGGAAAAAGTGCTGAATCACACCGCGATGATCGATCAGCTCGTCAAGCAAGCGATCGATTTCCTGGTCAATGCCACCGCCTTCCTCGTTCTCCTGGGCTTGCTGCTGTTGTTTTCCTGGCAGCTCACGCTGTTCACCATCGTCTTGGCGGCCGGCATCGCGCTCGCCGTCTCGCGTTACGTCAAAACCCTTTCCGGACTCGGCAGAAAATCAGCCAGGAGCGGCGAAGAACTGGCCGCGCTGCTGTACGAAACGCTGGGCGGGATCCAGGTCATCAAGTCGTTCACCAAAGAAAGCTCCCAATCGGCCGTCCTCAAAGACAAGATCAGCGAGCACGGAAAAAATCAACAGTCGTTTCACGTCGGAAATTATCTCATTCATATCGTAACCGAGGTGGTCGGCGTGGTCTCGATCGCCCTGCTGCTCATCGTTGCGCTGCTCACGTACGACGTCGGAGACCAACTGCTGCTCGCGCGTCTGCTGCCTTTCCTATACGTTCTCACCAGACTCTTTCCCGTGATAAAGAATCTGAATCAAGCGCGCGGCGCGATCGTCAGCCGGTGGCCCTATGTGGAAACGGTCCACGACCTGCTGCGTTGGGACAATAAACCCATGGTTAAAGACGGCGCCAGGCCGTATCCGGGCCTCACGCGCGAAATCCGTTTCGACGCCGTCAGCTTTTCGTACCTCGGCGAGCGCAAACGAGCCTTGGTCGAAACCGCCTTTTCCATACCCAAGGGCGCGACCACCGCGATCGTCGGCAAGTCCGGAGCCGGCAAATCGACGATCATCAACTTGTTGCTGCGGTTTTACGACCCGCAAGAAGGGGCCATTCTCGTCGACGGCGTCCCGCTACAGCATTTTCAGCTGCGGTCCTACCGCGAACGGATAGGCCTCGTCAGCCAGGACACCTTTATTTTCAACGATACGGTCGCCAATAACATCGCCTTCGGGGCTTTGGCGCCGCCGGCTTACGATAAAGTCGTCGCCGCGGCCGAAAGGGCGGGAGCTCACGAATTTATTCTGGATTTGGCCCAGGGGTACGATACGATGCTGGGAGACCGGGGAGTCCGTCTGTCCGGCGGCCAGCGCCAGCGAATTTCCATCGCCCGGGCCATTCTCAGGGATCCCGAGATTCTTATTCTGGATGAGGCCACGAGCTCGCTCGATGCGGGAACGGAAAGGCTGATCCACAACGCGATGACCGACTTGAGCCGGAACCGAACCGTCGTCATCATCGCTCATAGGCTCTCGACACTCAGCGCCGCGGACCAGATCATCGTATTGAAGGCGGGCCGGGTCGCGGAAAGCGGAAAGCAACGGCAGTTGCTCGAGAAAAAAGGCGAGTATTACGACCTGATCAAGCCCGGCTAAAACTCCGCAATCCCCGTGAGCCGGCAAGAAGCGGATCTCCTTTACGCGAGCGAATGAATGTCCCAAGGGAATTCCCCAAGTGCGCGCATCGACATCTGCGTCGCCACATTTAAGAGGCCGGAAGGTCTGAGACGCCTTTTAGAGTCCCTCATACGTCAGGAGACACGGAGCGAGTTCTGCCATCGCCTCATCGTGGTCGACAACGACGCCCGTCGCAGCGCCGAGCCGGTCGTCCGGGAATTTTTCAGCCGCGGGGTGCCGCTGATTTACGACGTCGAGCCTCGACAAAACATCTCGCTCGCCCGAAACCGAACGCTTAGCCACGCTACGGGGGAGTTTATTGCAACGATCGACGACGACGAATACGCGGACCATCGTTGGCTTTTAAATCTTTACAAGACGATGGTCGCTTACGACGCCGACGTCGTTCATGGACCGGTCGTTCCGCTTTTTCCACCGAACACCCCCGCCTATGTCAAGAACAGCGCGCTGGTTGCACGGCCGGAATTGGCGACGGGGTCAACCGAGAATTACACGCCTTATACCGCGAACTCGCTGTTTCGCCGAAAACTCATCGAGGCGCTGCCTGCGGCGTTCGATCCCCGCTTTGGCCGTACCGGCGGGGAAGACATTCTCTTTTTCCATGCGCTGCGGCGGCAAGGCCATAAACTGATTTGGTGTAACGACGCCGTCGTGTTCGCATCGATACCGCCCGACAGAGCGAATTTATCGGCATTGACAAAACGGTACTTCCGCAACGGCTATATCACCTATCGCATGTCGAGCGAGGCTCATTTGAACGAAGTTCGAGTCGATCGGGCCGCCGTCTTTCGTTGTTGCGTAAGGCTGGGAATCGGCCTCGGCGCCATGCCTTTTTATCTTTTTGCGGATCTATGCGGCGGGAACTCCTCGAAAGCGCTCCGGTCTCTGGAGGAAACCGCCTTCCGCGCAGGGTTCCTGGCGGCGGCCTTTCGCTTCCGCTACGAGGCATATCGAGGCGAAAAAACTTGACTGGACGAACCAACCGTCCGGCCTGAGCATCGTCGCGCGCATGCCGAATCAGCCGCTCATCTCCGTCGTCATCCCGTATTTCAACTGCCCCGAGATCGGCGCGTGTTTGGAATCTCTTTCCCGCCAGACCTACTCCAATGCCGAGATCATCGTCGTCAACAATAATTCTTCGAAAAAACATCTGGCGCTTTTGGCAAATCGGCCGATACGCATTGAAAATGAAAAGATCCAGAGCAGTTACGCCGCGCGAAACCGGGGCGCCCGATGCGCCCGCGGCGCTTATCTCGCCTTTATCGACGCGGATTGCACCGCCGATCCGGAGTGGCTTGCCACCTTGTGGCTTACCGCCGAGAATGAAAACGCCGAGATGGTCTTGGGAAACGTCAAAAAAACAATCTCCCGGCGCCGGCTGAGCCATGAATACGTGGACCGCGACCTCTATCATGATCACCGGCGGTTGTTTTCCCAAGGCAGCGGCACCACCGCCAACTTATTCATTTCCAAGAGAGCGCTCGATAGCGCAGCGGGTTTTTCTCCGCATTCTTTTTCCGGGGGAGACACCGCCTTGATCCAAAAGCTCGCGAGGTCCGGGGTCGCGTATGCGTATGCGGAGACCGCCGTGGTTTTTCAGCAGTGCCGAAAGACGCTTCTTTCTCTCATGGCCAAAGGATTTCGCACCGGGGTAGCGTCCGGGAACGACGAGGCGAATCGTTTTATGGGCCTGGATGATCGGATGAAATACGTGAGGTGGCGATGCCTGGCTCTTTTGAATCCGTTTAGAGCCGATATGGCTCTCCAGGTCCGCTCCCGATCGTATCCCTATGCGTTCGCTTATTTCATGCACTTCGCGGCCCAGGGCTTGGGGCGCTCGTTCGGCATCACGAAGATATCCCGGACGCCGCTGTGCAGAAAGCTCATGCGCTACACATGAAAGACGTGTTTTTGGCCCGAACGACGAGTCCGAAAGAATGGTACCGCCGCCAGATCGACCACTACGTCGAGCAAATCCCTCGGATGCAAACGCCCGAGGGCGCTTTCCGACGCGACGTCGAACCGAGATTCAATCCGCAAGATAACGCTCGACTCCAGGAAGGGGTTTTGCCCCTGGCCTGGCACATGCGCCGCTTCGGAACCCACAACTTCCGCGATCCTATTCTCAACGGGCTCGCTTGCCTGTTTAAATTACAGCGGCCTGACGGCGCTTACCCGGAAACTCACGGGCCCTCCTTTGCGGCGACCGCATTTATTACCTTCGCTCTTGCCAGGATGCTGGACTACGGCAGGGATTTTTTGCCCGAGGACGTGAAATACCGGATTGTGCGCGCGATCGAACGTTCTTTGCCGTTCCTGATCGCCGACAGGAAAGTCCTGTATACCAACCAGCACGCCGCCGCCCTGGCGGCGTTGAAAGAAGCCGGCAAATCGGTTGCCGTATCCGGCGGCGTCATCCATCGGCAGCTGTCGAACATACTCGCAAAAAAAGACCCCTCGGGCCTGTTCGAAGAAGATGCCGGTATCGATCTCGGCTATGCGACGCTGACGTACAGTCTGCTGTCGACCTTTGACGGCTCGAAAGATTTTTACGCCCCCTTTGTGGATTGTCTGCAACGGCTCCTGTTCCCGGACGGCACCCATATCTTGCCGATGTCGAGAACGCTTGGGTGGATCATTCTCAACAGTCTCGAAGCCGCGGCGCGTTTTCATCCTGAAGCCCGACAATTGGCCCAACGATGTATCCAGGCGCACGAATCGGGACGATGCAACGCCACGCACCTGATATCCAACCGGCATATCTTGACCACTCTTTACCGCCTTTGTGAAGCGTATGATACGTGTGATGACCGTTCCGTTCCGGACCTTCCGAGGTCTGGCGGCGAGACGGCTCTTCCGTCAAAGTATCTAAGATACTTCCGCTGCGGCGGGACCGTAGGCCTGCTGTACCGCGACGAACAACAACTGGGTTACAGTTTTTACCTGGGACCCCATCGGATCCTGTTCGGATTCTCCCGCAATTCCCGGCTGGTCGAAAAGACGCGCGAACGATTCCTGGTACGCTCCGATTCACAAGGCGGGTGGCCGAAAGCCGCCCGAGGTTTTCGGCTTGACAATGATTCGCTGCTGCTGACCAATATCTTTGCCTCCGACCCGGTTTATTCCGTCGGCCGTTTACCGCTGCAAGGAACGCGCGACCCGGCGTTTTGCGAGGCCAACCAAAATATGTTTTCCCATGAGGCGATTTACAAGTATCGCCTGTCCAGGATAAAAAGATACAAATTTGTCTGCGGCGGCTGAAGCTCGGTGAAAATCTACGTTTTCACGAACAAGTTTCCGACGTGGTCCGAGACGTTTATCTACGACGAGATCGCCGGCCTGGAGAAGCTGTCCCACACGATCCGCATCATCGCTTTGGGCAAAGATTATTTCATAACCCACCCCATCCTCCGGCAAATTCGCGTTCGCAACGTTCGTTACCTCCTGAAGTTGAGCTCTTATAAAGATTGGTTATATCATCTCAAATATCCGGATTTTTGGCGGCAATGCCTGCTGCCGTCGCTGGTATCAAATCGTTTTCGTTTCTTCGGCATGAACGCCTTAGCCGAGCTGATCAAGCGGGAAAAACCCGACCTCTTCCTGCTGCACTTCGGCGCCCTGGGCGAAATCTTTCTCTGGCTGAGGCGTAGCTTTAACATCCCGTTCATCGTGTTTTTTCATGGCGACGAATATAATGCCGTCCAGCGTCGCCGGTACAACGACTACAAGGATCTGTTTTCCCTGGCCGACCTCTTTTTGGTGAAGAGCAGATATTCGCACGCGAAGATCATCGCGCTCGGCTGCCGGCCGGAGAAGGTCGCGATCATTCCCTTCGGAATAAATCCCGATCTCTACCCGTTCAGCCGCGCGTCAACCCGCCGAACATCGCCCGCCATGAAAGTGTTGGGTGTCGGACGGTTGGTGGACAATAAAGATTTCGAGCTGGCCCTGAAGGTCATTCAAAAATGCGTGACGCGCTATCCCCTGCTCAAGTACTCCATCATAGGCGATGGGCCCTTGTACCCGCAGTTGCGCCGTCAAATAAGATCTCAGGGCCTAGGAAAGAGATGTTTTCTCATGGGCGCCCGGAATATGAATTGGATCAGTAAAGAGCTGTCCGAGAGCGATATTTATTTGCAGCCGTCCCGCCGGGACAAGGACGGGGAGACGGAAACGTTCGGGAATACCCTGCTTGAAGCTCAGCTTCACGGCTTGCCGGTTTTGTCCACGGATTTGGGCGGCATACCCGAAATAGTGGATCACGAGGAAACCGGCTTTTTGGCTCCCGAGTCGGACGCCGAAGCGCTCGCGGAATACTTGGCGACGCTCGTCGAGGATGGACAATTGCGAAAGAGGATGGGTGAACGGGGCAGGAACAACGTGCTCTCTAGGTTCAACTCAAAAAAACAGATGTTGGAGCTCGAGCGAATGCTCATCGATGCGCGGGCGGGCGTTCGTGGGTAGCGCCGTGAAACGGTGGATGTCCAACATTCTCTTGATTTTCATGGGGACGGCGACCGCGGGCCTCGTCGTCGAAATCGGCCTTCGGATCGCCGGTGTTTCATATCCAAGCTTTTATCGCTCGGACGAGCACACCGGCACTTCGCTGCGCCCGGGAATCGAGGCCTGGGAGCGGAACGAAGGCGAAGCCCACGTTCGGATTAACAGCGACGGCCTACGCGATCGCGAGCACCCTAAAGCCAAGCCCGCCAATGCCTTCCGTATCGCAGTCCTCGGGGACTCTTACACGGAAGCGCGGCAAGTGCCGATGGAAGACGCCTTCTGGGCGGTCCTAGAGCGAGACCTGAAAGGCTGTGCGGGCTTGGCTGGGCGGGACGTCGAAGTCATCAACTTCGGCGTGAGCAACTATGGCACCGCGCAGGAGTTGATCACGTTACGCCGGCGGGTTTGGGACTATTTTCCGGACATGGTCATCCTCGCATTTCTGACCGGCAACGATATCCACGACAACCTCCGCGAGCTGTCAGGAGATCCGAAAAGACCTTACTTTGTTTACCAAGACGGCGCACTCACGCTTGACGCCTCGTTTAGAGATTCCGCCATCTACCGGGCGAGCGAGACGGCCTTGGCGCGACTGGGCGCCTGGCTTACCGACTATTCCCGCGTGCTGCAACTGCTTTATCTGGGCAAAAATCGCCTCGTTCGGATCGTCCTCTACCCAAGACCCGCCCACGATCGTCACGGCGAGGTTGGACTGCAGGACTCGGTCTATCTCGAACCCACGAGTTCACTTTGGCGAGAGGCCTGGCGGGTTACGGAGGGCCTCATTGACTTGATGCGAAGCGAAGTGAGACAAAAAGGAGCGGATTTTCTGCTCGTCACGTTGAGCAACGGAATCCAAGTCCATCCCGACCCATCGGTGCGCAGGAGCTATATGGATCGTTTGGGCGCCGCGGACTTGTTCTATCCCGACCTCCGCATCGCGGCTCTGGGACGACGAGAGGGTTTTTCCGTGCTTACTTTGGCGCCGGAGTTTCAGGCTTATGCGGAAAAGCACCAGGCGTTTCTCCACGGGTTTGGCAACAATCCCGGCGCGGGACACTGGAATCGAGACGGGCACCGGCTTGCCGGAAAAGCCATCTCCGAGAAGGTATGCGAGCAGACGTCTCGGGACAACGTCGAATGATTCTAGCCATCTTTGACGTCGATCATACGTTGCTCAAAGCCGACAGCTTAAAACTGTTTGGCTTGTTTCTATGGAAGAAGAAGGGCATTCGGCTATCGCATCTTCCGGGGTTCGTCGCCAGCTTGTTCGCATGGTGCCTGGCCTTAACCGATACGGGAAAGTTAAAGGCCGGATACCTGAAACTGCTTTGCGGTGGAATGCCCGTCAGCACGGTGAGGGAATTGGGGCGCGAATTCGCGGAGACTCTTCTTGGCTCCAAAGTATTTCCCCAGGCGCTGGAGCTGATCCACCGGCACAAGACCGAGCGCCACGAGATCGTCTTGCTATCGGCATCTCCGGATATCTATCTTGAAAGATTGGCGGAGCTTCTTGGCGCCGACATGCTGATCTGCACAAAGCTGTCTCGGGCAAGCGACTTTCTGACGGGCGATCTAGAAGGCGGAAACTGCAAAGGACGGGAAAAGCTGCGACGGCTCCTTGAGCAATACCGGGAACTCAATATCGACTGGAGCCGGTCCTTCGCTTATTCCGATTCGCTGTCGGATTTGCCTATCCTCGAGCGAGCCGGCAGGCCCATCGCGGTGAATCCTGATCGGAGATTGGCGCGCATCGCAGTCAGGCGCCGGTGGCGGATCGAGCGCTGGGATACCTGAGTTTGGTGATCTTTTGTGTTGCGCTCATGGCCGTCTTATTGTTCGTCGACATCCCGGTCCTTCACAAAATCTTCCAGCCCACGCTGCCGACATCCGCACCGTAACCACAGTATACGAACTAAAGCCGAGGTTCTCTCGAGCCGCAGGATTGTGCTTCTTCCTTTTACTTGAAAAAAGGCGACAAAAACGATCTTCCGTTTTCCCCGGCGAGCACTAGAACACATTTACCTAAGTCCCCTTGGCGGCGCCCGGCGCGAGGCCGGCGGCGGTGTCTGCTAAGACCTCGGCGTGGCCGATGCCGAGCGTCTTGATCCAGCGCTGCTGGCCGAGGGTGAGCGCGATGAAAAAACCGAGCTCGACCAGTTCCGGAATCGTAAAGTGTTCGTGAAGCTTCGCCCAGAGCGCGTCATCGGCGATCTCCGAGTTCCAGACGATCGCGCTCGTATACGTCAGCGCGATCTTCTCGCGCTCGGAGAACTTTTCCGAATCGCCGAAGTTCAGTAGCTCATCGTACTTCTCTTCGGTCAAGCCCTTCCGTCCAGCCTGGACGGATCGCTGAACGCCTCAATACTCGCACTCGATCGATTTGGAGACATAGACGCGACAGAGCTCTTTGAGGCTGTGATCGACGACGCCGTGGCGAAACGTAAGATCCCATGCCTGAGAGAACGCGCGGATAACGGCCGGATTGTGCGCCCGGATCGCCTGGCTCTCCGGCCGCGGCGTGCCCTCCTTTCGCGCGCGCTCCAAGTAGCCCAGAACCTCCGGGTCCGAGATCGACGACAAGTCTACATATGGAATATGCGGCATGACTCACCTCGCAATTTGAGTCGTTTGAAGTAACTTGACGGGTTTAGCTCGATTCTCCCACGCCAACATCGCCAACTTTCTCTCCTGCCCCCAGCGGTAATTGCCGACGATGCCGGTCTCG
>DASXUF010000183.1 GCA_036504975.1 Candidatus Binatia bacterium
GACGGACGAAATCAGCACCTTTCGCTGGAGCAGGCGCGCGGTATGCGCTCGGACGGCCGCTACCTAACGCTCCTGGACAACGCTGCGGTGGTCCTGCCGACCGACGGACGGAAGCCGATCGTCATCAGCGATTTGCCGGGAAACGAATGGATTCCCGAGCCGCGCTCGCCGGGACAGTCGTGGGGCGAGGCGATGGCGCGAGCGCTGAGCGAATGCGGCATGGAGCGCGCGCGCATCGGCGTCACCGGGCTCGAGCGCGGTAAGATGGTGCATGGCCGGGCTTACGCAGGCGTAGTGAATCACACCTCTTATGTCGAGGTTCTGCGCCGGCTGCCCAACGCCAAATTCGAGGATGACCACGACACGGTCGCGTTCGCGCGCTACGTCAAAGGAGAAGAGGAGATCGACTGTCTGCGGCGCGGCGCGGCGGTCGCCGTGGCGGGCATCGACGAGCTGGGGCGGGTCGCGAGACCCGGCGTGAAGGACTCCGTCGTCTACACCGCCGTGATGCGCCGCATGCTGGAGCTGGGCAGCGGCTATTATCCGCTCGCGCTTTACACCGGGCCGCTCGACGCCGCGAGGTTGCCGCGTTTCGAGGATCCACCCGAAGGCCGCGTCCTCGAGCCGATGTATCGCATCCACAACGAGGTTGATGCGCTGTGGGGCGGCTTGATCGCGCAGGAGCAACAGGGATTTCTCCTCGGGCCGATCCCAGAAGCATGGCAGCGCGTGGTCGATCTCCAGCGCGATCTTTTCTACGCCGGACTCGAGAGCATCAAGCCCGGCCAGCTTTTCGGCGAGTTCATCGATTCGGTCAACAGCTTCGGGCAGAAGCGCGGCATGAAGAGCCTGATTCTCATGCACGGGCGCGGGTACGGCGACGACGGCCCGCTGTTGACGCCGCAGGACCGCGGCGAGAAGGTGCGCGATATCGTGATACAGGAGGGAAACATTTTCGTGTGGAAGCCGATCGCGATGTCGGACGACGAGAAGATCCAATATAGCTGGGGCGGCTGCGTCCTCGTCACGAAAACCGGTGCCGTGCAGCTCGTCAAGCGCACACCGGGAATGGTTTCGATTCAATAGCTAAGAAGCCATCAGCCGTCAGCTATATATAACAGCTAACCCTCACCCTCTCCCTCAGGGAGAGGGTTGGCGTGAGGGAAAATCCGGAAAATAAAAGCTGACCGCTGAAAGCTGATTGCTGACAGCTATTCAAAGGAGGACTTATGGCTTACACTCCGCCGAAAAGAGCGGGGGCGACGGTTTATATCTGGTCGAACTATTCGGTCCAGGAGCGGGACCGAAGGTGGAAGGCCGTGAAAGAGCGCGGTGCCAAAGCCGGCTTCGATTGCATTTTTGTCCCGCTCGGCGACGGCATCGACGCGCGCTATTTGACGCAGCTCCGCTGCTCGTCGGTCATCATGCCGACCGACGGCCGTGCGCCGATCATCATCGCCGACCGCAGCTCGCGCAACACCTGGGCGCCGGAGCCGTGGCAGACGAGCCGCGAGTGGTCGGAGCCGATGGCGGAAGCATTATTGGAGTGCGGCATGGAGCGCGCTCGCATCGGCGTCGCCGGCTTGAAGGGCGGAAAAGTCTCCCACGTGACTTCGATCGACGGCGTCGTCAACCACGGCGCGTTCTCCGCCGTATTGCGGCGGATGCCCAACGCGAAGTTCGAAGATGCGACGGACGTCATCGGCTTTGTCCGCTACGTCAAGAGCGCGGAAGAGATCGACGCGATGAAAAAAGCGACGGAAATCGCCGAAGCCGGAATCGACGAGCTCAAGCGCATGGCACGACCCGGTGCGGACGAGGCGGTGGTCTATGCGAATGTCATGGCGCGCATGCTGGAGCTCGGCGCGGAATATTATCCGTTTGCATGGACGACCGGCGCGATTGACAGCTCCGACGCCAAGCGCTCGGCCAATCCGCCGCTCGGCCGCAGGCTCAAAGCAAACTCGCTGATTCAAAGCGAGATGATCGCGGTCTTCGGCACGCAGATCGCCGAAGAGGGCCAGGCCATTCTGCTGGGGAAAATTCCCGAGGCGTGGAAACCCGCGATCGAGCGGCAGAGGGAAGTATTCAACGCCGGGCTCAAGTTTTTGGCGCCGGGGAAATCCTCCGCCGAAGTCATCGACTTCGCTAAAAGCTTCGCGGAGAAGAACGGCATGAAAACGGAGATCCTGTTGTCCGGCCGCGGCGCCGGCGACGACGGCCCGGTGATCAAGTCTTCGACTTCCGCCGATGCGTTGAAAGGAATTTCAATCGAGAAAAATACCCTGTGGCTCTGGCGGCCTACGGTTACCGGCTCCGATGCAAAAACTAAGTTCACGTGGGGCAGTACCGTTCTAGTCGGCGAGAACGGCGGCGAAGTTCTTTCCAAGCGTTCGCACGGCGTGATCTCAGTCGCTTAACGAGCTGCTGAAAACCACCGTGGGCCACCCGCCCACCCGTGAGTCTCTCTCCAGGCCGATGCGATATGTCCGTGGAACGCGGCACGAGACTGATGAGAGAAGGTCTCAACTACGCTTGAGGCACCTCGTCCTACGCATCGGCCTTCCGAGAAACTCCCGGGCGGGCGGGGAACCTTAACGTACTGGAAGATAGGAGAGGGTCTGGGAAATGGTTCATGACATCGAGATAAATTCCGCCGCGCACTATCCGGCGGCCGGCGTCATCGATCTGGTCGAGCTGGCCGAGAAGGTCGGCTTCGGTGCTTTTTGGAAGGGCGAGTCGAACAGCACCGACCCGATGGTGCTTCTCTCCGCCGCCGCGAGCCGGACGAAGACCATCAAGCTCGGCACGGCGATCTACCATATATACGGCAGGAGCCCTGTGACTCTCGGAATTCAATCCGCCACGCTGCAAGATCTCTCCGGTGGCAGGCTGCTGCTCGGGCTCGGCGTCGCGAACAAGAGCATCGCGGGCTGGCACGGCGGCGTGTTCGACCGCCCGCTCAGGCGCGCGCGCGAGTACATCGACATCGTCCGTAAAGTCGCCGCGGGCGAGCGCGTCGAATACGAGGGAGAAATTTACCAGACGGGAAAGCGCTTCCAATTATCCTGGAAACCCTCACACCCGAACTTGCCGATCTACCTCGCCGGGCTCGGGCCGCAGATGACGAAGCTCGTCGGAAAAATTTCCGACGGCGTCTTCATCAACATGGCGACGCCGGCGAAAATCCGCGAGATCGCCGCGCGTGTGCGCGAAGGCGCGAAAGAGGCGGGCCGCGATCCGGCGAAGATCGAGATCATCGCCAAGTGCCGGGTCTCGCTCAACCCCGACCGCGCGCTGGCACGCTCCAAGCTCCGGCAGGTGCTGACGTTTTATAACATCGCGGACCATTACAGCGACATGCTCAAAGGATTAGGCTTTGAGGCGGAGGTGAACGCGATTCAAAGCGCGTTTCAAAAGGGCGGCTTCAAGGCAGCGATGGCGGCGTTGACCGACGACTACATGGACAAGCTTCCCGTCGTGCCGGGAACTTCGATCGGGGAAATCAAAGACAAACTGGTCCAGTTCAAAGAGGCGGGCGCGACGCGCCTCGTCACTCCCTACGTGCCCGTCACCGAGCCGGTGGTGGAAGACGCGAGAAGGTTTTTAGAAGCGTGGGGGCGCTCATAAAGAGTTTATTGAGTTTCTTGAGTTCATTGCGTTTCTTGAGTTAACTCAATGAACCCAAACAACCCAATGAACTCAACGAACCCAAATAACCCGATCAACCCAATCAACCGAATTTTGGAGGTGAGAGATGTGTGATTTTGCGGCTGATGCGGCGGCGGCGGAGAGCTTGATGGTGGGGCGGACGCTAAGCGTCGAGCGGGTGAAGCAGCTCAACGCGAAAGATTATTTTTATCAGATGCTGAAAGACAACCCGGAGATGCTGAAGATCTATCCGGGAATAGAGAACGAGCTGCTCAAGGGCGCGATCGATTGCCACATCCACGCCTATCCCGATTTCGTCCACCGCTCGCAGGACATGATTCAAATCGCGATCGAGGCGTCGAAGTGCGGCATGCGCGCGATCGCCTTCAAAGACCACTGGAACGTGAGCGCAACCTCCGCGTATCTCACCCAGCGCCACATCGACGACATGATCGCCAGGGGCGAGCTGACGAACCGCGTCGAGGTTTACGGCGGCGCGGGAACGTGCCACGGCATGAGGCCCGAGTACATTCGCGTCGCGCTTCAGTATCCCAATTTCAAGATGATCTGGTTTCCGACTTTCACGTCGCTGGGTTTCTGGCGCGGCGCGGGCCAGCCGGAAAAAGGCGGCGTGCGTTTGGTCGCCGAAGACGGCAAGGTCCTGCCGGAAGTTAAAGAGATCATGGAGATGGCGGCCGAGAAAAAAGTCGGCATCGGCTTCGGCCACACCGATTTTCAAGAATTGCTGCCGCTCGCCAAGCTCGCCAAAGAGATCGGCGTCCGCGCGACCCTCGACCATCCGTTATTGGAGCTCAACAAGCTCCTCCTCGACGAGATGAAGCAGCTCCGCGATCTCGGCGTCTACGTCGGCACGTATTGCCAGCCGATGATTCCGAGCCTCTACCAGCCGGTCGCCGATCCGATGGAGACGATCCGCACTATTAAACAAATCGGCCCCGACCGCTGCATCATCGGCAGCGACTTCGGCCAGGTGCTCCACATGGACGCGATCGACGGCATGCGCGTCTTCATCCGCGCGCTGCTCGGCTTCGGCATCAAGCCGAACGAGGTAAGCACGATGCTGAAGGATAATCCGGCGAAGTTAATGTGGCTCGATTAATCTGAATGCGCCACACGCTCGCGCGCACGGTTTCCATTGTCGGCCATCCGCTGTGCGTAGTTCCCATTGCGTCGGTCGTTGCCATGGCATCGCATGGCGCGCTTTCGCGCGTGCTGTGGGCGGCGGCGATATTTTTTATATCGCTCTCGCTGATCGTTCTGACTTTTGCCTGGTGGCAAGTACGAGCCGGCCGGTGGCAACACATAGATGCAAGTCGGATCGGCGAGCGGCGCTCCTTTAATTACTTTCTGGCGCTGCTTCTTTTCATTGCCGCCTTGATCAGCTTTCGCCAGTCACAACCCGTCGGACTTACCGTCGGGCTTTTTGTCTCCGGATGTCTCGCGGTTCTGGCGATCCTTTTTTCAGCGTGGGTCAAGATATCGCTCCACGTCGCGTTCTCAGTTTATTCGACGGCGCTGCTATGGTACTCGGGGTTCTGGCTCGTCGCCATCGGTCTTTGCCTGGCAATGGCCGTGGCCTGGTCGCGTCTCGAACTCCGGCGTCATGCGGTGATCGACGTGTTGCTGGGGGGGCTTTTCGGTGCTGTAGCCGGTTTGCTATTTTGGGTTTTATTGTTTGATCGGATAGGCTAGGGACGTCTCTGGGACTTTTCTACCGTCCTCAAGAAAATTAAGACATCGTTAACTCACGCCTCGTGCCGCACGCCTAAAAATGAATCAACGCTGGTGGATCGTCATCGCCGCGTGTCTCGCGCACGCCCTCAACACCGGCCTTAGCTATTTCGGACTGAGCGCCTACTTTCCCTCCTTCGAGCGGGAGTTTGGCTGGAGCCGTACGGCCATCTCGGGCGCCTTCTCGCTCGCCAGAATCGAATCCGGCCTCTTGGGTCCGCTGGAGGGTTACGCCACGGACCGGTTCGGCCCGCCGAAGATGATGTTTATCGGCATCTTCGTCGGCGCGCTGGGCTTTTTCTGCCTGAGCTTCGTCGATTCGTTGACGATGCTCTACGTCGTCATCGTTCTCGGAATCGTTCTCGGCTCCAGTCTCGGCTACAACATGCCGATCAGCGTGATGATCGCGCAGGTGTTCCGCGAGCGCAGGAGCTTCGCCTTTGGAATTTACCGGATGGGTCCGGGGTTGTCCGGGCCGCTGGTGCCCGTGATCGGCTGGATGATCGTCCACTGGGGTTGGAGAACCGCGGCCGTGGCGTCCGGAATCGTTTTACTGGCCGTCAGCCTTCCATTGGCCGTGATGATTGCGCGCATCTACAAGGGGAAAGGCGGCGCCGCAATCGAGGTTACAGACACAAAGAAACACGCCGCGAGCGGGCCTCGGGCCGTCGCCGAAACGGAATTCACGTTGCGCGAGGCGATGCGCACGAA
>DASXUF010000184.1 GCA_036504975.1 Candidatus Binatia bacterium
ATGTGGTACATCTGCGCCGGATCTTCCGGCCTGCAAAGGTCGGCGACGCTTAGGTCTTCGAGAATTTGTTCCGCTGTCGCCACCGCCTGCGTCCATGCCTCAATGATTCTTCGGGCCGGGGGAGAGACCGGCAAACGGTCCCTCGTGCTTCTCCAATCGACTCCCATGAGAGGACCTTCCAGCACTTTCAGGACTTCGGCCACGCTGATGCTCTCAGCCGGCCGGGCCAAACGGTAGCCGCCGCCCGGTCCTCTGGCGCCGTGCACCAGATTGGCGCGCTTGAGCAGCACCATGATTTGCCCGAGGTATTCTTCCGGGATTCTTTGCCGCCGCGCGATTTCTTTTACCTGCGCGAGGTGCCGTCCCTTGGAGTTTTGCGCCAAATCCGCCAGCGCCAGCAGCCCGTAGTATCCCTTGGAGCCGACTTTCATTGTCAACATGTTTACACACTACGGCCTGAGAACGTCAAGTGTGGAAAATGCGGGGACATTGGAGGCATCATTTGCCGGCCGCTCTCATTCTCCTCTGGATTTGACAATCCCGATCTTCCGGAATAAGTTAAAACGGTTTTTTACCGGGGATCGATTTTTCAGGCTCATTGGCGATTTTTTTGGAGGAAAAATGGTGCGGCGTGAAAAAGCCAACTATGCGATCCAGTCGGTGTCGCACGCCCTCGATGTCCTCGAACAATTCAACGGCAACGTGGATGAAATCGGCGTGACCGAGCTGAGCAAGCGGCTGAAGCTCCATAAGAACAATGTCTTTCGCCTGCTGGCGACGCTGGAAGCGCGCGGTTACATCCAGCAAAATAAAGCGACGGAAAATTACCGCCTCGGGCTCAAATGCCTTCAGCTCGGCCAGCTCTATGTAAGACGGACGGACTTTTTGCTGCAGGCGAAGGCGACGCTGCAAGAATTGGCGAAGTCGGCCAACGAAAGCTGCTATGTCGCCGTCAAGAGAGGGCAGGCGATCGTGCCGCTCGATTTCATCGAGGCGGAAAATCCGGTACGGGTCGTCTCTTTCATCGGCAGGACTTTGCCGCTGCATTGCACCGCTCCCGGGAAAGTCCATCTGGCGTTCGAATCCGGCGAGGCTTTGGCGCAGACGCTGCCGGAAAAACTCCACCGCTACACCAACAAGACGGTGGTCGACCGGCAACTGCTTTTGGGCCAGTTGAAGGAAATCGGCAGCGCCGGCTACGCCGTCGACGACGGCGAGTTCATTGAGGAGGTGATGTCGGTCGCCGTGCCGGTTCACGACCATAACCGTAATCTGGTCGGAAGCATCGCGATCACGGGACCGGCTCACCGGCTGACGCCGCAGCGCGTCGAAAAGGAAATCGTGCCGCTGCTCACCAACGGAGGAAGACAGCTTTCGAGCCGCTTGGGTTATACGCGATAGAGATTCTCTCGGCGCTTCTTTCTTCCCTCGGTATCCGAAGAGTCGACAACATTCCGCAATGCTTACGACCTTAGAAAAAATTCTATTTATAGCGCTGACGCTCGGCGCGTTTTATTTTGCGGGAACCGGTTTCCTTCAGGTCTTCAAGACGATCCGGCGCGGCAAGCCCGAAGACCGCTTCGATCGTTTGCCCGAGCGCGTCCTCCAGGCCCTTTGGGTGGTCCTTACCCAACAGAGCGTGTTCAAGAAACGGCCCCTGATCTCTTTCTTTCACGCCCTCGTCTTTTATGGATTTGTTTATTACTTTCTTGTCAACGTCGTCGATGGCGTGGAAGGATTCTTTCCGTTCCGCGCCCGCGACGCCGTGTGGAACCCGTTCAATCTGATCGCCGATCTGCTCACGGCGGGCGTGCTGATCGGGATCGTGGCGCTGGCGCTGCGCCGTTTCGTGGTGCGCCCGCGCGATTTTTCCTTTGCGCCGAACGTTCCGCTGCACGAGGATGTCCAAGGCGGGATACGCCGGGACTCGACGATCGTTTCGGGTTTTATTTTCATCCACGTCGGCAGCCGCCTGCTCTCCAAGTCGGCGCAACTTTCGCTGGAAGGCGCCGATCCTTATCAGCCCGCCGGTTCCGCTTTTGCCGTGCTCTTTGCCGGCGCGAATCCGAGCGCGGTTACGGTTTTCGAGCATATTTTTTGGTGGGGCGCGTTGGGCTCCATCATGGTTTTTCTGCCGTATTTTCCACGCTCGAAGCACATCCATATACTGCTGGCGCCGATCAATCTGGCGCTGAAGAAGAAAAATCCCGGCGCGCTGGCGCCGATGGATTTCGAAAAGGAGGAATCCTTCGGCGCGGCCAAGCTCGAAGAATTCCCCTGGCCGCGGCTTCTGGACGCCTACAGTTGCATCATGTGCAACCGCTGCCAGGACGTTTGCCCGGCCTACGCCACCGGCAAGGCCTTGAGTCCGGCGGCGATTCTCATCAACGAGCGTTTCGAGCTGAACCGCATCCGCCCGGAATTCAGCTCGGGGAAAGAGAGCCCGCGGCCGCTGCTGGATTTTGCTTTGAACGAGGAGGCGACCTGGGCCTGCACGACCTGCAACGCCTGCATCGAAGTGTGTCCGGTGGGCAACGAGCAGATGCTCCATATTATAGATGTCCGGCGCGAGCGAGTGCTGTCGGCGGCGGAGTTTCCCAAAAATCTTCAAAAGGCCTTCAACGGCATGGAGCAAGTCGGAAACCCCTGGGCGATGGCCCCGGAGAGCCGTTTGGACTGGGCGAAAGGGCTGTCGTTTCCGGTTCCCACCGTGAAGCAAAATCCGCAGCCGAAAGTTCTTTACTGGGTGGGGTGCGCGGCGGCTTTCGATCCGCGCGCGCAAAAGATCGCGCGCAGCATGGCGGAGATCCTGAACGCCGCGGGGGTGAACTGGGCCGTGCTCGGTCTAGAAGAGAAGTGCACCGGCGACGCGGCGCGGCGCGCCGGCAACGAATATCTTTTTTCTCAGCTCGCAACGGAAAACGCCGAGACCTTGAACGGACTCAAGCCCGAGCTTATCATCACGACCTGCCCGCACTGTCTCCACACTTTGAAGAACGAGTATCCCCAGTTCGGCGGCAACTACGCCGTCAAGCACCACAGCGAGTTTATCGACGAGCTGGTCAAGGACGGGAAGCTGAAACTCCGGCCCGAGGCCGACGGCGCCGCCACTTATCACGATCCGTGCTATCTCGGCAGGCACAACGGGGTTTTCGACGCGCCGCGGGCGGTGATCGAATCCGCCGGCGTGAGGCTCGCCGAGCCGGAGCGCAAGCGGAGAAACAGTTTTTGTTGCGGCGCGGGCGGCGCTCAGTTCTGGAAGGGAGAAGAGCCCGGCCGCGAGCGGGTGACCGCCAATCGCTACCGCGAGCTGAAAGCGACCGGCGCCAAAACCGTGGCGACGGGGTGTCCCTTCTGCATGCGCATGTTCACAGAAGAAGCCGGCCAGGAAGAATCCGGCGCTCCGGCGATTCTGGACGTCGCGGAGATCGTCGCCAACAACCTTCGGAGATAGCCAAGGTGAGCGGTTCCCTGGCCGGAGCGGCGGCGTTTTTTTTTCTGCTGCTGACAGCCGGCCTTTCCACCTGCCGGTCCGAGCCACGAGTCGTCGTCTCGACCAAGAGCGGCAAGGAGTACGTCATGCGCGTGGAGATTGCCGATACGCCGGCCAAGCGGGAGATGGGACTGCAATATCGCAACGACCTGGCCGACGATCAGGGCATGCTGTTTTTGTTTTCCTCCGAGGAAGTCCTTACCTTCTGGATGAAAAATACGCCGATCCCGCTCGACATGATCTTTATCGGCAGCGACATGAAGATCGTCGGGATCGTTCACAACGCGGTGCCGTTCTCGCTGTCGCCCCGTTCGGTCGGCGCGCCGAGCCGGTTCGTGCTCGAGATCAAAGGCGGGCTGGCCAAACAAAAAGGAATCGAAGCCGGAGATACGCTGCGCTTCGAAGGAGTTTCGGTGGAAGGAGTAAAGCAGTAATCGCCTCACTCCTCACGCCTCACCCCTTACGTGAGGGGTAAAGAGTGAGGGGGGTAGGGGATTTAGATCTCGCTGAAGAAGTACGGCCGCAGGGGTTCGAGGGCTTCCTCATAGGAGTCCTGGTAAAGGAACCACAGAGTTCCCGCGATGCTGCTGAGGAGCGAGTTGCCGTCCTGCGGCGTGAAGCACATGCCCACCAGCTCGCGGTCTCCCTTCATCGTCAGCGTGCTCGAGGCGATCACCGTCTGGTTGAGAATGCGCCCGAACAGCCCGTGGTCGCGGCCGAAGGAAAAGACCGACGCCGAGGACTTTTTGTTGGTGAGCGCGATCCTCCGGTTGGCTTTGATCCGGCGCATCACTTCATCCATCTCCAGGGCCCGCGTGAGCTTCAGATTGAAATAGATCGTGTGCATGTACTGCGTGTTGAGCTTCAGCGCCGATGAGTAGATGTCGAGGTCCAGGCCGAGCGTCTTGAACACGTAGTGCGCGTCCCTTCCCTGGTGCGTGCCGAAGCGCGGGTCGTCGTGCTTGCCGACCTCCGGCGCGGGGATAAATTCTCCCTCCTGGCTCAAGTCGTTGGCGCGGCGCATGCAGACGAAGCGTCCCTCTTCCAGGTTATTTTCTTTTTCCGGTCCGAGGGCGATCGTGTCGATGAGAACGGCGAGGTTGTGGGTGTTGCAGCTCACGACCTGAAGGAACTGGTCCTTCCCCCGATCGAGCGCCCGGTCGTTGATGCCGCGCGCGTACATCTTGCCGAAGCCGTATTCGCTCCCTTGAGCGATGAATCCCCGGCCGTTGCCGGCGAAACGCTTGTAAGTGTTTTCTTTGTTTTCGTTTCCGACGGGAGTGCAGTCGATCACGACGCTGGCCCGCTCGAGCGCTTCCTCCGCCTCATAGGCGGGCGTCATTCCCATCTGCTTGAAACTTTCCCAACGGTCGCGATCGACGCACAGTTTAGCGCCACCCTTCTCGGTAAGCACCGTCACCTTCGAGCGGTCGGTTAGAAGCGGCGTGCGCTTATGGAAGGTGACCTCGTCGATGCCGAACGGCTCGCGAAAAGTATTGAGGATTCCGATCAGGGGCTCGCCGATGGTCCCGGTCCCGACCACGTGGACGATCTTTTTTTTCTGTGCGTTCGCCATTTACCCCTCGGAATCTACCCTCTGAATCAATACGGAAGGAATCGCGGGCCGCGTAATTTTAACATAATCATTTTATACTATAGATTGCGCCGGAGGGAAAGAGATTACGCGCAAGCGCCGGCTTTTCACACGGAGAAAAAGGTGCTAGGAGTTTCAAAGAGGCACACCATGGGACAAGAAGTGATTCGAGCGACAGCGTTTTTTGACCGTCGGTTCGGCGTGACGTCTCGTGATTTGGAAAAAATCCTGGAACAGGCGCTGGAGCGAAAGGCCGACTACGCGGATCTTTATTTCGAGTATCGCGTGAACGAAGGCGTCAGCCTGGAAGAAGGATTGGTCAAGCAAGGATCGCGCTCGACCGCGAACGGTGTCGGTGTCCGTGTATTGGCGGAGACGAGGACCGGGTACGCCTATACGGACGATATCACCATCGAGAACCTCGCGCTGGCGGCGCGCACCGCGCAGCACATCGCCTACCAACGCGAGTCGCGAACGCCGGTCGCGGTGGGTAGGGAACGCGTGGAAGCGCACGATCTTTATCCCATCGAAGCTCCGCCGACCGATGCGCCGCTGGAGAAAAAAACCGGGCTGCTCTACGAGATGGACCGGCTCGCGCGCTCGCTCGATCCAAGAATCAAAAATGTTTTTGTCTCATTCGGCAGCGAGCAGAAAATCGTCCTGGTGGCTTCTTCGCAAGGCTGGGTCGTGGGCGACATCCAGCCGCTCGCACGGCTTAACGTTACCTGCATCGCCGAAGAGCATGGCAACCGCCAGACGGGAAGCTACGGCGGCGGCGGGCGTGTTGAGTTCGATTTTTTTACCAGGAAAGATAGCTACGAGCGATACACGCGCGAGGCGGTGCGCCAGGCACTGCTCAACCTGGAAGCCACCGACGCTCCGGCCGGCACGATGGACGTCGTCCTGGGACCCGGCTGGCCGGGCATCCTGCTCCACGAAGCGATCGGCCACGGACTGGAAGGCGACTTCAACCGCAAAAAGGTATCGGCCTTCAGCGACCGCATCGGCCAGAAAGTCGCCTCGGAGCTTTGCACCGTCGTCGATGACGGCACGATCCCGTCGCGCCGCGGCTCGCTCAACATCGACGACGAGGGAACGCCGACGCAGCGCACCGTCCTGATCGAGAAGGGCATCTTGCGCCGTTATCTTCAGGATCGGCTGAACGCGTCGTTGATGAAGATGCCGCCTACGGGAAACGGGCGGCGCGAAAGCTACGCTCACATCCCGATGCCGCGGATGACCAATACGTTCATGCTGGCCGGCGACAGCGCCCCCGACGATATTCTCCGCTCGGTAAAAAAGGGTCTTTACGCCGTTTCTTTCGGCGGCGGCCAGGTGGATATCACCAGCGGCAAGTTCGTGTTTTCCGCGAGCGAGGCCTACCTGATCGAGGACGGCAAGGCCACGCGGCCGGTCAAGGGCGCGACCTTGATCGGCAACGGGCCGGACGTGCTGACGCGCGTCTCGATGGTGGGAAACGATCTCAAGCTCGACGAAGGCGTCGGCACTTGCGGCAAAGACGGCCAATCCGTTCCCGTCGGCGTGGGCTTGCCGACGATCCGCATCGACGGTTTGACCGTCGGTGGCACGAGCGCATGATAAATGAATGTAGGGGCGCGATTCATCTCGCCCGTCAAATATGGAACGCCTGGAATTAAATCAAGAGCTGGCGAGCGATATCCTCGCGCAGGCGAAGAAAAAAGGCGCGACCGCGGGCGACGTCGTCATGGCCGAGAGCGAAAGCTCGTTCGTTGCCGTGCGGCTGCGGGAAATCGAAAAAATAAGCCAGGCGCAGGAGAAGCGGCTCGGACTGAGACTTTTTTTCGGCGCCAGCTCCGCTACTGCGTCGACTTCTGACATATCGAAAGGCGCGATCGAGCGGCTGGTGGACGAAACGTGCGCGCTGGCGCGCGCGACGGCCAAGGACGAGTACAGCGGCCTTCCGGCCCCGGAGGATCTTGCCCGAGAATTTCCCGATTTGGATCTCGTCGACGATCGCGGCCGCTCGCTATCGGTCGAGGAAAAGAGTCAAATCGCGCTCGACGCCGAGAATGCGGCGCTCGAAGCCGACAAACGCATCACCAACTCCGAAGGCGCCGAGTTCTCGTCGGGAATCAGCCGGGTGATCTATGGCAACAGCCACGGGTTTTGCGGCGAATACCGGGGCTCGACGTACGGCATTTCGGTGGCGCCGGTCGCGAGCTCGAACGGTTCGATGCAGCGGGATTACTGGTACTCTTCGCAGCGAAAGTTCTCCCGGCTCGAGTCGCCCGAATCGGTCGGCCGGCGCGCGGCGGAGCGTGCGCTGAGAAGATTGGGCGCGCGCAAGGTCAAAACCTGCGAGCGTCCGGTGGTCTTCGATCCGGAGATCGCCGCGACGCTCTTGCGCCAGCTCTCGTCTGCTATTTCCGGCTACTCGCTCTACAAGGGCGCTTCGTTCTTGGTCGGAAAGCTGGGCGAGAAGATCGCCTCGGATTTAGTCACGGTCGTCGACGACGGCACGATTCCCGGCGCGCTCGGATCGAGGCCTTTCGACGGCGAAGGACTGGCGACCAGAAAGAAGACGGTCGTGGAGCGGGGAGTTCTGAAGAGTTATTTATTGGATACCTATAGCGGAAAGAAGTTGGAACTGCCCTCTACTGCCAACGCGGCTCGTTCCGTCGGCGACGTACCGGGCGTGAGGCCGATGAATTTTTTTCTTCTTCCCGGCGCGCATGCGCCGGTTGAGATCATCGCCTCGGTCGACGACGGCTTTTACGTCACCGAGCTGATCGGCTTCGGCGTCAATCTCGTGACCGGCGATTACTCCCGCGGCGCGGCGGGACTCTGGATCGAAAAAGGCAAGCTCGCCTATCCGGTCGAAGAGGTCACGATCGCCGGCAATCTCAAAGACATGCTCCGTAACATTGAGATGGTCGGCAACGACTTGGAGCTGCGCGGACGGATCGCCGCGCC
>DASXUF010000185.1 GCA_036504975.1 Candidatus Binatia bacterium
AGAATCGCCAGATTCTCGACGTGACCTATATCCAGGAGTTCCTTGTCGCCTGTCACGAACACGTCGGCTCCCGCGGATATCGCAGCCGATAGAATAGGCAGGTCGTCCTGATCTTGGATTTGGATAGTCGGAAGTTGGCCGGGATCGGCAAGCACCGTGTCTTGCCGCATAAGCGAAATGAAATCGTCAATCAAATCCTGCGCCACGCCGAATTTAGTCCGCAAGACACGTTTCAGTTCGCTCAGTACTTGTGCGGAAGTCAGAAGGTCGTGTGAAGTGAGAACCTCGCGCAGAACATCCGCGCAAAGACCTCGGGTTGCCGCTGCGCTGGCCAGGACATTGGTGTCCAGGAAAACCCTCACGACACCTCGGCGAACACATCGTCGTCGGTTAGATAACCGCGCGCCTCCGCAAAAGGCATGATCTTGCGCCGCAGTGCTTCAAACTGACTGATGCGAAGCTGGCGACGAAGGGCCTCTCGAGCGACCTCGCTGCGGTTTTTTCCCGACTGGCGACTCGCCTTGGTTAACAGTTTGTCCAGGTCTTTGTCGAGCCTGATTGTGAGTACGTTGGTTTTCATGTCGTACAATGTAGGACAATCGCAAAGTAGTGTCAACGAGGCCTTTCGGCCCAACGTGAGGCTGACCCGCTATGTCGGGTCAAGCCTGGAATGGCGCCCTGATTGTTGACAAAGCGGGAACAAGCGTTTTACATGGTGTGAACTATTATGGTCGAAGTGCGCGGTCTCACAAAATATTACGGCGACCTCCGCGCCATCCAGGACGTCTCGTTCACCGCCGCGCGGGGAGAGATCCTCGGCCTCCTCGGGCCGAACGGCGCGGGCAAGACGACGACGATGCGCATCATCACCGGCTACATGCCGGCGACCGAAGGGACCGCCGCCGTGGAAGGATTCGACGTCACGAACGAAGCCCGGGAGGCGCGCCGGCGCATCGGCTACCTGCCGGAGAATCCGCCGCTCTATCACGAAATGACCGTAAGCTCCTATTTAAAGTTCGTCGGGCGCATCAAAGGGGTGCGGAGGAGCGAGCTCCCGAGCGCTCTGGAGCGAGTCTTGGAAAAATGCTTTCTCACCGACGTGGCCGCGCGCATCGTGGGCCGGTTATCCAAAGGCTATCGGCAGCGCGTCGGCCTCGCCGGGGCGCTGATCCATGACCCGCCGGTGCTGATCCTCGACGAGCCCACGATCGGTCTCGACCCCAAACAGATCATCGAGATCCGCGGCCTGATCAAAGAGCTCGCCGCCGACCGAACCGTCATCCTCTCGACGCACATCCTGCCGGAGGTTTCGCAGATCTGCAGCAAGGTCGTCATCATCAACGAAGGCAGGGTCGTGGTGGAGAAAAATTTGGCAGAGCTGGCCCAGGGCGCGAGCCTGGAAGAGGTTTTTCTGCGCTACATCTCCAAAGAAGCCGAAGAAAAAGATGCGGACGCCGCGAGCGCGGCCCCGACGGCGTCTTAAAACCGTACCGCGATGCGCAATATATTGACCATCACCGGAAAAGAGATCCGATCTCTTTTCGTTTCCCCGATCGCTTACGTGGTGCTCACCGGCTTCCTGCTTTTGGGCGGCTGGTTTTTCTTTAATCTGCTCTTCCGCTTCAGCTCCGCGGTCAACTTCTACACCGGCATGCAAAATATCGACGGCCTGCAGAGCTTGAATCTGAACGACTACGTGATCGCGCCGCTCTTGCACAATCTCACGATCGTGCTCGTGATCATGATCCCGATCATCACCATGCGCGCGTTCGCGGAAGAAAAGAAAAGCGGAACCTACGAGCTGCTTCTGACCTCGCCGCTCAGGGTGACGGAGATCGTTTTGGGCAAGCTCGTCGGCGCCCTCGCCTTCGTCGCCATCATGATCCTCTTGACGGCGATTTACCCGGGGATTCTCTTACTCTACGGAAATCCGGAGCTCGGAGTCGTGGCCGCCGGTTATCTCGGACTCTTTCTGCTCGCCGCAGTTTTCGTTTCGGTGGGGCTCTTGACCTCGTCGCTGACGGAGAACCAGATCGTCGCCGCCGTCATCTGCTTCGTCATCCTGCTGCTCCTCTACGTCATCTCCTGGCCGGCGGAAACGGCCGGAGCTCCTCTGGGAGGCCTGCTCAAGTATCTGTCGGTCACGGAGCATTTCGGCGAGATGGTCAAGGGGCTGATCGACACCCGGGACGTCGTTTACTTTCTCAGCCTCATCGTTCTGAGCCTTTTTCTCACCCATCGCGCCGTGGAGACCTCGCGCCAGAGTTGAGCGAATCCCGATGAGAAAGTTCCTGCAGATTTCCGGAATTTCCGGCCTCGTGCTGACCGCCTTCGGCCTGGTCGCCTTTTTTTTCACCGGCGACGCCACGGACCTCTATGTCCTGATCCACCTGGCGCTCGGCGTCCTGTGTCTCCTGGTCTACCTCGTCACTCAGGGAGGCCAATTGATCGCATCGATGCGCCGCCGCTCGACGCGCTACGGCCTGCACGCGACGCTCTATTCGTTGATTCTCATAGGCGTTCTGATTCTCGTCAACTTCCTGAGCACGCGCTACCATCAGCGCTGGGATCTGACCGAGGCAAAAGTGTTCAGCCTCTCGCCGCAGACGATCAAAGTGCTCGGCCAGCTCGCCCAGGATTTGGAGATTTACGGTTTTTTTGAAAAAGGCGAAAATCCCAAGGTGACCGATCTCATCAAGAGCTACGCGTATCATTCGCCGCGGGTCAAATTCACCGCGGTCGATCCCGACCGTCACCCGGAGAAGACCAAGCAGTTCAAGATCCAGCAGGTGAACACGCTGCATTTGAGCTATGGACAGGAAACCACGAACATCACCGACGGCACCGAAGAGGCGATCACCAACGCCATCAGCAAGCTCACCAAGCCGACCAAGAAGAACGTCCTGTTCCTGACCGGCCACGGCGAGCCCAAGCTCGACGACAAGGAAAGCCCGCAGGGATACGCCGCCGCCAAAGCCGCTTTGGAGAACGAAAATTATCAGGTGAAGGAGTTGCTCCTCTCGACGCAGGAAAAAGTCCCGCCGGAGACCTCGCTGCTGATCGTCGCCGCCCCGGAAAAACCGCTCCTGGAGCACGAGACCGCGGCGATCGACGCCTATTTGAAAAGCGGCGGGCGGCTCCTGGCGCTGCTCCCCTCGCCCGGCGGCGACAGCCTCAAAAGTTTTCTCGGCGGCTGGGGCGTGGAAGTAGGCGACGATATCGTCGTCGACCAGCAGATCCGGCTGTTCGCCGGACCGACGCTCGGAGTCGAGCCGATCGCGGAGACTTACAACCTCTCCCACCCGATCACGCGCGAGTTCAAGGAGCGGACACTTTTTCCTCTCGTCCGTTCCGTCGAGCCGGCCAAGAAGGACGGAATTGAGGCGATCTCATTGGTCCAGACCGGCGCGACGAGCTGGGCGGAGAAAGATCTCGCCGGCATCTTCAAACAAGGAAGAGCCGCCCTGGGGTCGGAAGACAAGAAAGGGCCCATTTCGGTCGCCGTCGCGGTCACCGCCACGCTCAAAAATCTCGGCATCGAGAAGGAAGGCGAAGCCAAGGTCGTCGCGGTCGGGAGCGCCGCCTTCGCCAACAACCGGTACACCAATATTTTTTTCAACCGGGATTTTTTCCTCAACGCGGCGAACTGGCTGGTCGGACAGGAAGAGATGATCTCCATCCGGCCGCGCTCGATCCGCTCCTCGCGCTTCCAGCTCACCGAAGGCGAAGGCGCGGCGATTTTCTATCTTTCGTTTCTGATCCTGCCGGAAATCCTCCTCATCATCGGCCTCGCCGTATGGTGGCGGAGAAGATAAAAACGTGCGGCGGCTGAACACGCTCATCTTGGCCGTCCTCTTGATCGCTCTCGGCGGTTACGTTTATTTCTTCGAGCTTGCCAAGGACGAAAAAGGGAAATCCGAGAGACTAATCAACTTCAAGAGCGACGAACTAACGGGGATCGACCTCGCCTATCCCAAGCGGGCGCTCCAACTGCAAAAAGATCCTTCAGGCAAATGGAGGCTCACCCAGCCGCTCCAGACGGGCGCGGACGACGCGGCGGTCGGGAGCCTGATCGCGGCGATCACCGCGGCCGATATCAAGAGACCGCTGGAGAAAAAACCGAGCGCCGAAGACTTGAAGAGCTTCGGCCTCGATACGCCAGCGGCCAAAGTTTCACTCACGCTGAAGAGCGGCCTCACTCTGCCACAACTCATCGTCGGCGCCAAAACGCCGCTCGGGGACTCGGCGTACGTCCGGCGCGGCAGCGATCCGGTCGTCTATCTGACGGGCTCGGCGCTCGTGTTTGCGTTGGATAAAGAGCCCAACGAGATCCGCGACAGGACGATCGTGGTCTTCCCTGTTGAGAAGGCAACCCGGCTTCAAATCCAGACGACCGGGCAGGCGCTCGTCCTTGCCAAGGGAGAGAAAGAAGAGTGGACGATCGAATCGCCGCTTAAGAAGACCGCCAAGGCCGACGCGGTGAACGGCTATTTCGCGCTACTGGCGCAGCTTAGAGCCAAGACATTCGCCGACGACCATCCGGCCGATCTCAAAAAATACGGCCTCGATCGCGCCGCGCTGGAGATTTCCATCGACGGCAAGGATGGGAAGAATCTGGCAAGGCTCCGAGTCGCCGGCAAGAGCGCCGTCGGATACTACGCGACGGCGGAAGGAAGTCCGACCGTTTACACGATCGACGAGCGGTTCTACAATCAACTGCGGAAGCAGCCGGCCGATTTCGCCGCCGAGGAAAAAGAAAAGGCGAAAAAGTGACACACGCGAAGGGCTCAGAATGACGATGAACCACGCCGCAGCAAGCTGCGGGGTTTCAAAAAACATTTATGAGAGTATTCCCAAAGTCGTCACCCCCGAATGTTTTAATCGGGGGTCCAGTCAGAGTTTCGCCTGGATTCCCGCTACAAGCATGCGGGAATGACGGACTTAGAGAGGACTCCGAATGCCGTTTACACAGCAAGCTGCGGGGAATTGACCCAGTGAGATTAAAGTGACTTGCCGTCCTGAATCCATCGACTGTCACTCTGATGAGCGAAGCGAATCGTCTCAGGACGGGCTCCGTGAAGGATCCCTTGAGAAACAAATATCAGTCTGTTAACCGTTTTCTTACCCCTCTGATGGCGCCATGAATTTTCCTCTTCACCTTAAGAACCACTGGGGCGGCAAACGGTACAACTCGTTTCAATCGACTCTCAAGGCCGCGTTCCGGAGCCGGGTTTACAAGGTCGGCCTCAGAATGGACTTCACCTGCCCGAACCGCGACGGGTCCGTTGCCGTCGGCGGCTGCATTTACTGCAATAACGCGGGCCACACGCCTCGGGGATTTCGGCCCGGCATGTCCGTGACCGAGCAACTGGAGCGCGGGACCGAAACGCTGCGGCGGCGCCATCGGGCGGAAAAATTCATCGCCTATTTTCAGAGCTACTCCAATACGTACGGCCCGGTCGGCAAGCTCGAGCGTCTCTATCGCGAGGCGCTGGACTTTCCCGGTGTCGTCGGCCTGGCCATCTCGACGCGACCGGACTGCGTGCCGGACGAAGTTCTCGATCTCGTGGCGGATCTGGCGCGCCGCACTTACCTCTGGCTCGAACTCGGACTGGAATCGATGCACGACAAAACGCTTCGCTGGGTAAACCGCGGCCACGGTCTCAGAGAATTTATCGACGCGGTCGAGGGCGGCAAATCCAGGGGCCTCCGTCTTTGCACGCATTTGATTCTCGGCTTTCCCACGGAAACTCGCGCAGAGATCCTCCAGACGCCCGCGCTGCTCAACCGACTGGGAATCGACGGCGTGAAGCTCCACAATCTCCACGTCATCAAGCACACGGCGTTGGAGGATATCTATCTTTCCGGCGCGTTCGAGATCTTGAGCCGCGAGGCCTACGTCGCCCTCGCCGTCGATTTTCTCGAACTGCTCGCTCCCGAAATCGTTGTCCACCGTCTCAGCGGAGAAACTTACCGGGATCTCACCGTCGCCCCCGAGTGGTCGATCAACAAGATCGGCGTGCACAACGCGATTCAGGCGGAGCTGGA
>DASXUF010000186.1 GCA_036504975.1 Candidatus Binatia bacterium
ATGGCGAATCGCTGGCTTTTCAAGACCGAGCCCTCGACCTATTCATTTCAGCAATTGCAAAAAGACCGGAAGACCGTGTGGGACGGCGTCAAGAATAATCTCGCGCTCAAGCACCTGGCGGGAATCAAGAAGGGCGATTCGATTTTCATCTATCACACGGGCGACGAGAAGGCGGTGGTCGGCGAGGCCCAGGCGCTGAGCGAGGCCTATCCCGACCCGGCGAAGAAAGATCCCAAGCTCCTGGTCATCGAGATCGAAACCGGGAAGGCGCTGCCGCGCCCCGTCACGCTCGCGGAAATAAAAGCCAACCCCAAATTGAAAAGCTTCGACCTCGTCCGCCTGCCGCGCCTCTCCGTGATGCCCGTCAGCGAAGAGCAGTGGAAGATCATCGAGGAGATGGCGTTGCGGCCGGCGCCACGAATATAACGATGAAGACGAAAAATACCCCTTTGCGTCGCCTAAGCCGTTGTCTGATCCTGCTCATCCTTCTTGACGCCCCGGCTTGGGGCCAAGAGAAAAAGTTGACGCTGATCTCCTATCCCGCCAGACCTCCCAAAGTCCCTCTATGGCTCGCGCTGGAAGAGGGGTTGTTCGCCAAACACGGGCTCAGCGTGGCGTTAAAGGAATTGCAATCCAATGACGAACTGTTGCGCGCACTCGGCAGGAGAGAGGGCGACGCGTATGCCGCGACGGCGACGCACATCGTATCCGGCATCGGCGACGGCGCCGACTTGGTCTTTGTCGCCAATACGGGTTACAGCGTTCTCAAGCTGCTGTCGCGCCCGGACATTAGCCGCGTCGAAGATCTCAAAGGTAAGAAAGTCGGGACCGGAGAAGCGGGAAGCAATCAAGACCGGATCACGCGCCAGACCCTCTTGCGTCTGGGTCTCGACCCCGAGCGGGACGTGACTCTCGTTTCTTTCGGCAGCAGGAGCGTCACCCGCTTGAACGCTCTCCTCGAAGGAAAAATAGACGCGACCACGAGCAACGAGGAAAATATCTACGATCTGGAGCGGCGCGGCGGTCTCTCAAAGGTCCGCGTTCTGGCGGACAACGACAGCCTCAAACTGTACATCGGCGCCGGAGTGGACTTCGCCGTCGCGCGCGGTTGGTTGCGGAAAGATCGCGACGGCGTGAAGTCGTTTCTTCGAGCTCTTTGCGAGGCGATTGCTTTGGCAAAAAGTTCGCGCGCCTCGGCCGACCGCATCTACGGCAAGTATCTGGGCGTGAATGATCCGGCGATGCTCGATTTTATCTACCGTACTTACGTTCAGGGCGCGATTCCCCAGCGCCCGTTCCCGAAATCCGAGGTGATCGCTCTCGGCCTGGAGGAATTCGGCGCCAAGCCCGGAGTGAAAGGGAAGAAGGTGGAGGATCTGGTCGATACCGGCCCGCTTAGGGAATTAGAGAAAGAAGGGTTTTTCGACCGGCTCTACGGAAGCAACAAGTAATCATCGGCAGTGGGGAGGAGTTAGGATGGAAAATCACAAGAATCGTTTTCACGATCATGGCCACGCTCAGGAGTACGACCGCAGGGCCGCGCAGTCGGAGATTCGCGGGCAGTTGGTCGCAAAATTAGTGAAGGAGTTGGCCCTGACCGGCCGCGAGCGCGTGCTCGATCTCGCCACCGGCACGGGACGGGTCGCGCGTCCCGTGGCCGAGCGCCTCAAGGGCGGAAAAATCGTCGGCCTGGACGAGGCGCTGGCCATGCTCCGCGTGGCGGAGGAGCAAAGAGAGAAAGAGCCGATTCCCGGATTTCTCCCCGCGGCCGGAAAGGCGGAGGCATTCCCGTTTCGCTCCGGGGTTTTCGATCGCGCCTTCACTGTTTTCGCCCTGCACCATTTCGGCGATGCGCTGTCGACGGTTAGAGAAGCGCTTCGGGTATTGAAGCCCGGCGGCCGCTTCGTCGTGCTCGATCCGGTGCTGTGGATGGACATGGACGCTCTCGACGCGCGCGTCCACGAGCGCATCAACGAGATCCTCAACAGCGGCCACGGCGAGCGTTTTCATTACTACACGACTCCGGAGATCCGCGAGCTGCTTATCGCGGCAGGCTTCCGCGACGTCGGCACCGAGCTCAGCATTTTCGGCTTCGATCAAGAAGGAATGGAGGAAATCCCCACGGGCCGCCACTGGCTCGAGGTCGCCGAACAGCTCCGGAGCGAGCCGGCGGCGTTGAGACGGCGCTTTGCGGAGAGATACTTCCGTTACGAAAAGCGCGGCGACAAGGTCCATGTGCGGGGAAATTTTTACTTTGCGCTGGTGCACGGGCAGAAAGCAAAGGCAAAACCGTCCGTGAGATTCCAGCGTGTCTAAAATTCGTATTCTCCTGCTGCGACCCGGCGGCGAAAGTCCCTCGCCGACGGACCAGTCGTTGGGCGCGTATCTCGCCGCCACGGCGGGGCCGCAGCGTGAAAACATCCGCCTGGAGCAGGAGACATTCCGCCGCGGCGACCTGGACGATTTGGCCGCGGCGGTCAAGCGCTGGGAGGGCAAGATCGACGGCGTCGTCGGCGCGACCAACGTGCCGGAATCTACGGCTCTGGGCAAACTTTCCGAAGAGCTAAAATTTCTTTGCTTCGTCTCGAACAACAATCCTTCCGTACGGCAACATCGCCGAACGGTCTTTCACATCGGCGTGCCGACGCGTCTGACCTCGGCCGCCGTGGCCGAGCAGTTGGTCCGTCGAGTAGGGGCCAAGCGCATTTATCTGCTTTATGACGATACGGAATTTCAAACGCGCGTGGCCGACGACACGGCTTCTTTCTTAAAAGGCGCGGGCGCGGAAGTGCGTTCCACGCCGGCCACGCGGCCGGCTTGGCTCGACGATGTGCGCTCATGGAGGGCTGAGATCATCTACCTCGTGCTTTCGGACGAAGAGCGCGCGGTGCCGCTGGTCCGGAGCATTCGCGGTGTGTTTCCCCGGCTGCCGCTGTTGCTCGGGCGCTCGTTGCTGCGCCGGAGCTTCATCGATGCGGTGGAAAGTGAAAAGACGGACGCCTTGCTTTTCGTCGATATGTTTCAGCGCGGCGCACCGCGGACGGAAGAGGAAGCGCTTTTTACCAAAGCTCTCGCCCAGGCGGGCGTCTCCCTCCCAACCGCCAATCATGGCTTTGGCTGGGACGCGATGACGCTCTGCGCGGGCGCTCTGGCGCTGTCGAGCGGGAATTTACCCAAGGCGATCGAATATCTCGAATCGGGAGCGGAGCTTGTAGCCGCCACTGGACGCTACCGATTCCATCGCGAGGACCACAACGGCCGCGAGACGTTCAACCCGACCGTGCTCAGCAGCTTGCGCTCGGGCGAAGTTGTTGGCGTGGATGCGGAACTCCGGGAAAAACCCTAGAAGCCATGCTTGTCAAATACTCCCATCCGAGCGAGTAATATTTCCCTACTTTTTACCCTTTTTACTATTTCCTTCCCGCCTATCTCTTAAAAAGTCTTCTGATCTAAGTCGTTGCTAGTTGGCATGGCCGTTGCTCCACCGTTCCCTGGGAGGAACGCTCATGCATACATTGAGAACCGGCCAGGGATGGAAACTCCTGATCGCCATGCTGCTCGGGTTGACCATCCTATTTATCTTCCTGGTCGCGGTGGGAGCCTCCCATCCTAGGATAAACGAGGGGAGTCACCGGGGACGATTAATTCGCGTTCAAGCTGAGACTCCCAATAGCGACCCTCAGGACGGAAGCTCGCCGAACTTTCTCAAAGACTTCGTGCTCGTCCCCGGCACCGCCGTCCTGATCGACGACCACCACGTTTTGGCGTTGTATCAGAATCCGCAAAAAGACTTCTATGCCCTTGTCTTGTTCAGGGTCGATTGCAAACAAGCAAGCTGCACTCCGACCGAGCTCCTGGCCTTCTCGATCGTCGACGGCGAGGGCAGAGATGTTCAGTTGGCAAAAAAACTCGCGCCGAAAAATCCGGAGATCGCCGCGTCGATTTGAAGGGATCTCTGCTTGCGAGGGGAGAACCGCGCCGCAGCCGGCATCGCTGAAGGAGGTTGAGATGGAAGGCAGAAAAAACATTGCCGTTGGATCGAGGGTCAAGATCAAACACCAGCATTGGCTCCGCGCGCTCGAAGAGGGCGTCGTCGTGGAATACCGCCCGCGCGCGCTGAATAGCTGGCTGGTGAAATTCGAGCGCGGCTATCCAGGCGGCGGCATCGACGGCGATAAGCTCTACTTTGCCGAAGGCGATTTTTTAGCGGTCGAGCAGCACCGCCCGGCTCGAGCCCACATCCACGAGCCCATGATGACGGCGGACGACTTCATGACCGCGCCGAACGGCCACCCCATCGGGATCTAGCGCCGCGATTTTCCCGTCTCCACCTGAAACCCGCCTGATTGGCGCCGCTTGGCCTTATGCCAAGCGGCGCGCCTGCCCAACAACGTTTCAAGAGCGCCGCTCGCACTTGAGGCGCCTCGGTGCGTCTCTTGCGTTTTCCCGTTCCGTGATACCCCGCGCTTCCGAGTCTAAAAGTTCTCCCGCCATCACCTGATTGACAGCCGATATGCATTCTTAGTAGGTTTCGCCCAGGCATTCGGCTTAAAGGGGGAAGCTATGAATCTCAAACGGGTGATGGTTTTTGCCACCCTTTCTTTCCTTCTTGCTCGTGCCCTCCCGGCGCAGGATCTCGGCCCCGGATTCACCAAGGTCAAAGACGGCATCTACGTCTACGCTCCCGACCAGACCACCACGACCTGCAGCATCGTCGCCACGCAGGAAGGCGTCGTGATGATCGATAGCTGCAACAGTCCTTTGGCCTCCCGCAAAGTCTTCGAGACGGTCAAAAAAGTGACGGATAAGCCCATCCGGTTCCTGATCGATACGGAGGTCCACAACGATCACACGTGGAATCACTACGTATTTTCTCCGCCGGCCGTGATCATCAACCACGAAGGCGCGGGGGAGGCGATGAAAAAGGGCGTCGACCCGAAGCGGGTCGAGAGGCTCGCCGCGGAATCTCCCGAGATGGCCGCGATCGTGCAAAACTACAAATTCATCCCGCCGCACATCGAGTACAAGGACCGGATGACGATCAACCTGGGCGAGCGGACCTTCGAGCTGATCTATTTGAAGAACGTACACAGTGAAGCCGATACGGCGATCTGGCTGCCGAAGGAGCGGGTGCTTTTCGCCGCGTCCGCGGCCAACGTGAGAACCATGATCAACCTCCGCCCGCACGTGACGATCCCGGACATCCTCGCCGGCTACAAGCTGATGAAGTCGCTGAATCCCGAGGTGGTTATTCCCGGTCACGGTCCGCCGAGCACGACAAAGATCTTCGACGAGTATGAAGCGTTTTACACGCTGGTGCTCAAGCGGGTGAGCGAGATGGCGGCGCAGGGCAAATCCCTCGCCGAGATCAAAAAGGAGCTCAAGATGCCGGAGTACGCCGGCTGGTCGGGCCAGGACCGTCTCGGCGCTAACATCGATGTGGCGTACAAGTCGGTGAAGAAGTAAGCCCTCATCGCCGGAGGAGACCGCCATGAGAATCAAGCCGTCGTCATCGTTTCTATGCGCCGCGGTTTTTCTGCTTTCCGCCGCCAATCTCCCGGCGCAGGACCTCGGGCCTCATTTCAAGAAAATCAAAGAGGGCATCTTCGTTCGCGCGGAAAAACCGCTCGATTCCAACGCCGCCATCATTCTCACCGAGGAAGGGGTCGTGCTGATCGACAGCGGCCACAACCCGCCCGACTCCCACGCGCTGCTCAAAGCCGTCAAGCAGCTCACGGCGCAGCCGGTTCGCTTTTTGATCAATACCGAGCCGCACGGCGACCATACGACCGGCCATTTCGTTTTTTCGCCGCCGGCCATGATTATCGCGGCGGCCGGCGCGACCGATTCGATGAAGAAGGCCTACAACCCCGAGCGCAACCAGAGGCTCGTGACCGAGTATCCCGCGATGAAGGAAGCCTTCCAGGGTTTTCGGATGATTACGCCGCACATCGAGTATAAAAATAAGATGGCCCTTAACCTGGGCGGGCGCACGCTCGAACTCTATTATCTCAAAAACGTTCACAGCGAAGCGGACACGGCGATCTGGCTGCCGAAAGAGCGCGTGCTGTTCGCCGCGGCTTCGGTCGGCGTCAAGCGGTTCGGCAATCATCGCCCGTTTGTGAGCCTCCCCGACACGCTTGCTGCCATCAAAATGATGAAAGCCTTGAATCCTGAAGTCGTGGTGCCGGGACACGGGCCGCCGGGAACCGCGCAAATCCTGGACGATTACGAGCGCTACTATAATCTCCTCATCGAGCGCGTCGGCAAGATGGCGCGCGAAGGCAAGTCGCTCGACGAAATCAAAAAAGAGCTCAAGATGCCGGAGGTCGACGACTGGCAAGGAAAAGACCGTTTTCCGAACAACGTCGAGGCGGCGTATCGCGCAGTGAAGGGGAATTAGGTTGAAAACAGTTTGGTTGGCCGCTGCCGTGGTCGCCGCAATAATCTTTGCGGCACAGGCGCACGCCATAACGGGTGAAAAACCCGAATTCAAAAAACTCGCCGACGATGTCTACGCCTACGTCGGCAAGCTGAACGACGCCAACGCGATGGTCGTCGTCACGTCACAGGGCGTCGTGGTCGTCGACACCGGCAACAACCAGCCGGAGACGCGCAACCTCCAGAAGCACATCCAGAGCGTCACGAAACAGCCCGTCCGCTACGTTATCATCACGCAAAACCACGGCGACCACATCGGCGGCACGCCACTCTTCTCGCCGCCGGCGACGGTCATCCTGCATGAAAGAATCGCCAAGGATTGGTCCTCGTGGAAACCGTATCAGGTCAACACGTGGCGCAAGCGCTTTCCCGAGCGGACCGAGGCGCTGAAAGGCTTCCATCCCATGGACGCGGCCGCGACCTTCACCGATCGTATGACGCTCCGCCTGGGCGGCAAGTCCATCGAGCTTCTCTACGTCGATGATCCATACAACCCGGGCGACATCGCGGTCTGGCTGCCGCAAAGCGGCGTGATGCACGGCGGCTTCGGCGCGTACAAGGAGCGCCATCCGGACATCCGGCCCGACTACAGCCACGGCACGACGGTAGGGATGCTCAAACAGCTCGAAGCTTTGATCGCACTCAAACCCAAAGTCGTGATACCTTCGCACGGTCCGGTGATGGGCGTCGCGGATTTGCAAGTCATGCTCGATTATCTTTTGCTCGCGCGCCAGCGCGTGCGCGGCATGATGGACAAGGGAATGAGCGTTGAGGCGGTCCGCAAGCAGTTCCACATGAACGAGTACAAGGGATGGGACCGCGAGGCGCATTTCCCGGTGATTGCGGCGACTATCTATCGCGAGCTGAGAGGCGAAGGGCCGGAAATTTTTCCCGTGACCGAGAAGACCGTTCGGGGTAAGATCGCCAAGGTCGAAGAGGAAGGAAGATATCTGACCGTCGTTGCGGAAAGCGGCCAGCAGCTTCCTCTTAGAATTTCGAACGCGACCGACATCGAGGGAGTTCCCGACCGGTCCCACTTGAAAGTCGGGATGAAATTCAGCGCGCTGTACGAAGAGCAGAAGGAGCGCAACGAAACGTTGCAGATAAAACTGGAACCTTAATCCAGGCGCGAGGCGTTGTTGGTAGGGGCGACCGGCCGGTCGCCCCTACACATGCCTCATCCCAAACAAGGAGGATTTTTATGCGTGGTCTCGTTAAAGATTATCTCGATCTCGATCTCTCGCGCCGCGGCTTCTTGAAAGCCATGGCCGCGGCCGGATTCACCATGGCGGCGGCGGAGTCGGTGCTGAAGAACCTCGCGCCCGTCGCCCATGCCGCCACCGCCGGCAAAGAATACTGGAAAGAATTCCAAGGAAACGGCGGGGCAATGCTGGCCGAGCAGCTTCTCCAAACAGGCGCCGAGTATCTCTTCGTCGGCAACGGCTCCGGCCTCGGCGCTCTATGCGACGCCGTCATCGACCGGCCCAAACTCAAGCTGGTTCTGGCGACACATGAAGCGCACGTCATCGCGATGGCGAGCGGCTACGCGATGGCCAGCGGTAAGACCGCCTTTTGCATGTATAGCCGGGTGGGCGCGGCGCATTCGACAGGAAATATGTACAACGCCATGAAAGACCGTCTGCCTCTTGTCATCGCCGTGGACCGCGCCGATACGACCGAAGACGGCCGCGACGGCCATGAAGACCTCGAAGACATGCTGGAGCCGGTGAAACAGTACACTAAGTGGCGCTGGGTGGCGAAGGAGGTGAGCCGCATCCCCGAGTGGGTGACCAAGGCGTTCAAAGTTTCATCGACTCTGCCGTGCGGACCCACCTATCTCATGATGCCGCGCGACGTGATGTTCGAGCACGAGGGAAAAACCAAGATCTTCCAGCCCGGGACCTTCGACGTGCCGATGAACGTCCGCCCCAATACAAAATCCGTGGAGAAGACGGCGAAGATGCTGCTGGAGGCGAAGAGCCCGCTGATGCTGCTGGGACCCGAAGTCTATCAGAGCGGCGCGCAAAAAGAAGTGGCGGAGCTGGCGGAGCTGCTGGGGATTCCCGTGTGTGAACGCGGCCGGTGGTGCCAGGTTTTCAACAATCAGCATGCGCTTTTCCTCGGCGCGCTGCGCGACAAGATGCGTTATCCCGCGAACGTCGATCTGTTCCTGAACCTGGGCGCGCTGTTTACCGATCCCGAAGGATCGTTCCTGCTCGAACAAAAAGTTCCGACCGTCGTCGCCGGCACTGACGTGCGCCACCTCGGCGACGCGATGCCGATCGAGAACGCCATGGTGGGCCATCTCAAGGAAGGAGTGCGCGACTTGATCGATGCGGTCAAGGCGGCGGCGACCAAGGATCGCCTGGAAAAGATCGGCAAGCCGCGCTTCGATGAGACCAAAAAGTTTACCGAGCGCCTTCGCGCCGGACGCGAGGCCGGCGCCAAGAAAGTTTGGGACAACAAGCCGATCGAATGGGACCGGCTCGCCAAAGAGATCGAGGCGGCATCCGACAAAGACGCTATTTTCGTGGAAGAGTTCGGCTCGCAACGCAATAAGTGTCTCGATTACTTGAGCATAGGTTACGGCGCCAAGACGCAGCTCGGCCGCACCACGGGAAGCTGCCTGGGATGGGGACTTCCGGCGGCGGTCGGGGTAAAACTTGCCAAGCCGGACCAGCAGGTCTGGGCGTTCCAGGGAGACGGGGGAATGCTCTTCGGTCAGACCGAGGCTCTCTGGCCGATGCGGCGGCACGAGGCGCCGGTTATCACGGTGGTATTCAACAATCGCAGCTACAACGAGACGCGAAACCGGATGTGGAGCCGGGGCAAGAACCAAAGAGAGAAAAAGTTGGATATGATCAGCCACCTCGGAAGCCCGGATGTGAACTTCGCGAAGATCGCCGAGGCGTACGACATCAAGGGCGAAGTCGTTGCGGAGCCGAACGACATCGCGCCGGCGCTCAAGCGCGCCATCAACGCGACGCGCGACGGCAAGCCCTATCTGCTGGACGTTCTCGTCGCGCAAGCGGGCCAGGGCGCCAACATGAACTGGTATCCGAAAATTTCCGTCGCAGAGATGAGGACGAAAAAGGCGTAGGGGAAGGCGAAAGGCGGGAGGCTGGAGGCGTGAGATTTTCTTTCTCGCGCCTGTTGCCTCTCGTCTCATGCCCCGAAGGAGGTTTTTATGCGCGACTTGGCGATGCGTTTTTTGAACGGCGAGCTTTCTCGGCGCGGTTTTTTGAAAGGGCTTGTGGCCACGGGCTTCAGTCTGACGGCGGCCGAGTCGGTGGTGGATTCGTTCAGGAGCTACGCCGACGCGCAGGAGATTCCGCCGTCGGTGATCAAACCCTTTCAAGGCGAGGCCGGCGAGGTCATCGCCGAGTGCCTCCGCGCCGCGAAGGTCAAGTATGTCTTTTTCTGCAACGGATCGCCCCATGGGCCGGTTCTCGACGCGCTGGTGGACAAGCCCGAGATCAATCTCATCATCGCGACCGAAGAAGGGCAAGCGGTCTCCATGGCGCAAGGCTACGAGCTCGCTTCCGGTGAGGTTCCCTTCATCGTGACCCAGGGGGTCGGGATTCCGCGCCAGATCACGAACCTCGTCAACGCCTGGAAGGACCGCTCGGGCATGGTGGTGATGACGCCGCGCACGCCGCTCGATACCCACGGGCGGGACAGCTTCGAGGACATCGACAACTGGCTCGATTTCGTCAAGCCGGTCACCAAGTGGCGCTGGGACATCGTGAGACCGAACCGCATCGCGGAGCACATGCGCTACGCCTTCAAGCTCGCCTCGACGGCGCCGCGCTCGCCGGTGTTTCTCACTATACCGGACGATCTCCTGGAGGAAAAAGACGTCAAGACCAGCATCGTGAGCCAGGATTATTTCAACGTGCCCGTCAAAGTGAAGCCCGATCCCAAGCAGATCGAAGCCGCCGCGAAGATGATCGTCGAGTCGAAGAGTCCGGTGCTGATCGCCGGTCACGAGATCACGCGCGCGAAGGCGATGAAGGAAATGCTTGCCTTCGCCGAGCTGCTGGGCATCGCCGTCACGCGCGAGCGCGGCTTGTTCCTCGACTTTCCCAGCATGCATCCGCTTTTTCTCGGCGACTTCGTCGGCAACATGCGCTTCCCGAGAAACCTCGATCTGATCGTGAACCTCGGCGGTCAATTTCCCCGGATGAGCGAGGCGGCGGAGGAAGACCCGTTCGCCTTTCTCCCCAAGGGCGTCAGGATCATTCACGCCAGGGTAGAGCCGGACGATCTCGCGCGCCTCTTTCCCACGAGCTTCAACATCGTCGGAGACGTCGGGCAAACGCTCCGCGATTTGACGGACGCCGTCAAGTCGATGCTGACCAAGGAGAGGATCGAGGCGATGCGCGCGCCGCGCCTAGAGGCGGCCGCCAAGTTCACCTCGACGATGCGCGACAGCTGGCGCAAGGCGGCGCAGAAGGATTGGAACAAGAGTCCGATGCCGTGGGAGCGCGTCGTCTTCGAGCTCGACAAGGCGATGGACAAGGACGCGGTGGTCGTGCAGGAGATCGCCGACAACAAGCGCACCGAGCGCTGGATCGGCTACGGCGAAGAGGGCGGCAGGACGCTGATGGGACGGACGACCGGCCAGTGTCTCGGCTGGGGCGTGGGCGCCGCGCTGGGCGTGAAGCTCGCGTGGCCGGACCGCCAGGTGGTGAGCCTTCAGGGCGACGGCGGCATCATGTTCGGCCAGACGGAAGCTTTCTGGACCTACGCCCGTTACCAGTCGCCGGTCATCACCGTGGTGATGAACAACCGGAGCTACGACGGCGTGCGGAGGAGACAGTTCTCGAAACAGGGCAAGCAGGCCAAGTTCAACAAGGACATGAGCGCGTACATGGGGAATCCGGACATCGACTTTGCCAAGATCGGCGAGGCCTATGGCATCAAAGGAAGCTTCGCGCGCGACGCCGGCGAGTTGCAGACCGCACTCAAAAAGGCGGTGCAGGCGACGCGCGACGGCAAGCCCTACATCGTCGACGCGCTGATCGAGCGCACCGGCCCGGCGGCGGACTTGACCTGGCATCCGCCGTTCACGATCGCGGGGATAAGAACGAAGAACGTATAAGTCGTAACTCGTCGTCCGTGTTCGTGATCGTAAAAATGCGAAGCACGAGCACGAGCCACGAGCACGATCACGAGGGAGGCTTTTCATGCAGCGCGTTTTGTCGATTCTAACTTTGATCGGTGCTCTATCGTTTCCGGCGGAACCCCTCTGGCCCAACAATCACTGGGCGACTCTGCTCCCCGATGGAGACGGCAAAGAGGAGACCCGACAGCTCTGCGGCAGTTGCCATAACTTGCAGAAGACGGTGCTTTCACGAAAGACGCCGCAGGAGTGGGAGCGGACGGTTTTCGACATGGTCGCGCGCGGCGCGCAAATCTTTCCCGACGAGGCGGAGAAGATCAGCAAATATCTGAGCGCGAGCTTTCCTCCGGGCAAGGCGACGGGGCAATAAACCCCACGCTTTCTTGATCGCCCGCATCGAAGGTGTTAGAAAGAGTCTTCCGGTGGTCGCATAGCTCAGTTGGTTAGAGCGCGCGCCTCACATGCGCGAGGTCGTAGGTTCAACTCCTACTGCGACCACCATCTCAAGAAAATGAAAGCCAAGATTGCCGTCGTTTTGTCGCTTCTCTTTCTAGGCTCCGACGGCTTGATGCTCGGCGGCGCCCTCGAGGCCCGTCCGGACGCCAGGACTGCAACCGAGCAAGAAGCCTCCGAAAGCAACGAGCCGGAGGTACTATTCAGATCGAAATCATCTCCGAATTCGCGCCGGCGCCCCGCGAGGCTCCGATTCTCACTGGACTCGCGGCGCGGCGCGGCCGCCGGCCGGAGCGTTTCTTTTTCCGCTGACCAAATCCGAAAATTTTCCTTTTCGCTAAAACCTTTTCAAGAAGACCTCTACGCGCTTTTGAAGATCTTTCGCCTCTAGACGCGCCCTCCGCTCCGCACTTTTTTCTCGTTCCTGAGCGCGATCCCTCGCGGGTCGCGCTCTGAATCCGTGTGACGAGGAGCCCGTCCGCCATTTCGCCCCCCAGCGGAGCGAAAGGTGCGGCTTCGGGGGAGGGAATGAGCATGACTTCGGAATATCTATATGTGTGGGTCGCTTTCAATATGTTCGTCCTGGGCATGCTTGCCCTGGGCCTCGCGGTCTTTCATCGCAAGGCTCACGCAGTTTCGCTTGGGGAGGCGCTGACGTGGAGCCTCGTGTGGATCGCGCTGGCTCTTCTGTTCAACGGCGGCGTTTATTATTTTTGGGGGCAGGACAAAGCGCTGGAGTTTCTGACCGGATATGTAATCGAAAAGGCGCTCAGCGTGGATAATCTTTTTGTATTCATCGTCATCTTTTCCTACTTCTCCGTCCCGGCCGTGTACCACCATCGGGTGCTTTTCTGGGGAATTCTCGGCGCCCTCGTCATGCGCGCGATCTTCATTGCGGCGGGCGTCGCGCTCATCCATGCCTTCCACTGGGTGATTTACGTCTTCGGCGGTTTTTTGATTTTAACCGGAATCAAGATGCTGTTTGCGGGCGACGAAAAAATCCACCCGGAAAAGAATCCCGTTCTGCGGCTTCTCCGGCGGGTCATGCCCGTAACCAAGGAATATCACGGCCAGCGGTTCTTTGTGCGCATTCAGGGGCGGCTCTGGGCCACGCCTCTCTTGCTGGTGCTGGTGGTGATCGAGAGCACGGACGTGATCTTTGCCGTGGATTCGATCCCCGCCATCCTCGCCATCACCACGGACTCTTTCATCGTTTATTCATCCAATGTCTTCGCGATTCTGGGATTGCGGGCGCTCTATTTTCTTCTGGCGGGCGTCTTGGACAAATTCCACTACCTGAAGGCGGGGCTGTCGTTCGTCCTTTGCTTTGTGGGGATCAAAATGATGCTCGGCGACCTTTACAAGATCCCGATCGGCCTGTCGTTCGCCGTGGTCGCCGGGATCTTGGCCGTCTCAATGCTTGCTTCCCTGAGCTTCACCGGCGAAAAGCGGGCGGCTTCGAGCGCGGACCTTGTTTTGAGATGGCGCGCGCTGTTGTCCTACAATCCGCATACGCGGGTCAGGACATGGGTGTGGCTGGCGATCGTCTTCGCGATCACGGCCGCCGTGAAGTGGACGTCGATTCGGACGGGACCCTCGGCGCAGAACGCGATCACGGCGGTGCGCTTGGCCGAGCGTGATCTAGCTGGAGTACGTTCGGGCGACGACGGTTCGGCGGCGTCGATTGTCAGTGAAGCCGAGGCGGCGCTGAGCGAAGCCTGGGCGGCTCTGCAGAGCAAGCGGTACGAGGACGCGATCAGGGCGGCGCACAAAGCCAGAGAACCGCTTGGAAGTTTGTTCCGGAGAGCGCAAACCGAGGAGCACTCTTGACAAGGCGGCGCGGGGCAAGGGCCGGGCATCTCAGGCGTGCATCGGCTCCTTGTCCGCCCGTGCTTTCCGTGGAACAATGCAGCGAACCGGCGCGCGAATGAAAATATAGGATTCGGATGGTCGCTCGACGTCATTACTTGTTGTTGCTTGTCGGCGTGGCGCCGCTTCTTCTCGGAGCGCAGGGCCACGACGACCCGATCAGCCGCGTGCTCCTGGCCCTCGTGGTGGTCCTTCCATCGGCCAAGCTCGGCGGATGGCTCGCGGAAACATTGGGACAGCCCGCCGTCATGGGCGAGCTTCTCGCCGGAATGGTAATCGGCA